>JAAYFR010000339.1 GCA_012728155.1 Bacteroidales bacterium
CTCTTCATAGCACTTGTCTGTATGGGTATCTACATCCTTTCGCGTTTCCGAAATTGGGGTTTCTCAGTAGGAACCGTAGCTGCCTTGAGTATCGACGCTTTCTCCGTGATAGGATTATACTCACTGCTCTGGAAAGTCATGCCTTTCTCCATGGAGATGGATCAGACATTCGTAGCGGCTATCCTCACCATCGTGGGATATTCCATCAACGACAAGGTGGTAGTCTTCGACCGTGTACGTGAATACAGGCAACTTTATCCAAAACGAGGATTAAGAGAACTCTTCAACGACTCAATGAACGCCACCTTAACACGTACCATCAACACCGGATTGAGTACTATCTTGGTAATCATTGCAATCCTGATATTTGGAGGTGATGCGGTAAGGAGTTTCGTATTCGCTATGCTAATTGGAGTAGTTGTAGGGACCGTAACCAGTTTATTTGTAGCTGCCCCTGTCGCCTACAAGATGACGTTGAAAAGCAAGATAAAATGAATTAAATAATAAAAAAATGGGAAGCCAAATAGCTCCCCATTCTTAAGCCACAATAGCTCAGTTGGTAGAGTAACGCATTCGTAACGCGTCGGTCGCGAGTTCGAGTCTCGCTTGTGGCTCTCTTTATGCGATTATGCAAATAATTTTAAAATTATTTGCACAGTCGTTTTATTTTGTACCTTTGTCTGCAACCAACACTAAATATATACACCTATCGCAAACTATTATGTCGGCATTAAACGGACACATATCTCAGATTATTGGACCGGTAGTAGATGTACATTTTGAGCTTTCCGAATCACAAGAATTCAAAATGCCTGCTATCGATGACGCACTCTACGTAAAACGCCCCGACGGCCAAAATATTTTTTTAGAAGTACAACACCATATCGGCGAAAATATTGTCCGCACAGTGGCAATGGAAAGCACCGATGGTCTGAGTCGTGGTCTCCCGGTAAAAGCATTAGGGCGCCCTATCAGCGTTCCGGTGGGAGAACAGATCAAAGGGAGGTTACTCAACGTGATCGGCAAACCTATCGATGGGCTGTCGGATCTAAGCCGCGAAATTCAGTACCCCATTCATCGTCCCGCTCCAAAATATGAAGATCTTGTCACTTCGGAGGAGATACTCTTTACAGGAATCAAAGTAATCGATCTACTTCAACCCTACCTTAAGGGTGGAAAAATCGGGTTGTTTGGAGGTGCCGGTGTTGGAAAGACCGTCGTCATCATGGAATTGATCAATAATATAGCCAAAGGACATAACGGTTATTCTGTCTTTGCAGGTGTAGGCGAGCGTACACGAGAGGGGAACGATCTGCTCAGGGAAATGATTGCATCCGGAGTGATCCGATACGGTGACGAGTTCAAAAGAGAGATGGAAGAGGGAAAATGGAATTTGAGCAAGGTAGATTACGAAGAGGTCAAAAAATCCCAGACCACCCTGGTGTTCGGCCAGATGAATGAACCACCCGGTGCACGTGCTTCAGTTGCCCTTACCGGCTTAGCTGTTGCCGAATCGTTCCGGGACATGGGCGGTGAAGGTAGCGATACTTTGTTGTTCATCGATAATATTTTCCGGTTCGTACAGGCAGGATCCGAGGTATCGGCCCTATTAGGTCGTATGCCTTCCGCAGTAGGCTATCAGCCCACCCTGGCATCAGAAATGGGGACACTACAAGAGCGCATCACCTCCACAAAATATGGCTCCATCACTTCGATTCAGGCCGTATATGTACCGGCAGACGATTTGACCGATCCGGCACCGGCAACTACATTTAGCTATCTTGATGCCACTACCGTACTTAGCCGACAAATTGCTTCATTAGGAATTTATCCGGCAGTTGATCCTCTGGAATCGTCATCCCGTATTCTCGATCCGAATATCGTAGGTGATGACCATTACAACACCGCCATGCGAGTAAAGCAAATCCTACAGAGATATAAAGAATTACAGGATATCATCTCTATTCTGGGTATGGAAGAGCTTTCCGACGAAGACCGGCTCACAGTGAATCGCGCCCGCAAAGTACAACGGTTCCTCTCACAACCCTTCTTTATGGCCGAACAATATACCGGACAACCCGGAGTAATGGTCTCGATTGAAGATACGATCAAGGGATTTAAAATGATCCTCGACGGAGAGCTCGATCACTATCCCGAAGTGGCATTTATGAATGTGGGAACCATTGAAAAGGCAATTGAGAAGGGTGATAAGTTAATAGAGCAAAGCCAACTCAATGACCCAATCCCAACGAATAGAAATTAGTAGTGCATAATGAAATTGGAAATTCTTACACCCGAAACAATTTATTACAAAGGTGAGACTGATTCTGTCACCCTGCCCGGTATATTAGGATCGTTTCAGATATTGAAGAACCATGCTCCCATCATCTCATTGCTTACCAAAGGGGTTCTCTCGTTCTCGACAGATGGAGTAATTCAGCAAATAAAAGTAACAGACGGATTGGTAGAAATGCACAATAATAAGATAACGGTTTGTATCGATGAAATCCTATAACAATGAAGAAGCTAACAATATACTTTTTGATTGTGCACACCATCATGTTGTCTATCACCGGATTTGGAATTTGGTTTATTGTGATTAAATTATTCCCGGAGATAATGGTCGACCATTACTTTATCATTCCTCTCTTCTTCTATTTGATGGGAATCATTTTTATTTCTCAGTTCAGACGTACCCCCATCAGCAACCCCAAGAAGATGGTCAATCTATATATGCTCATGCGCATGATAAAAGTGTTTTTATCTGTTACGATCATTCTCATATATTCAATTTTAGACAAACCAAACATCCGGAATTTTGCAATTCTCTTTGTCGTCTTCTATCTTATCAACCTGATTTGGGAAACTTACATCTATATGAGAATGGAACTCTATTATAAATATAAGGATAAACAGCAAAAAAACGCGCAAAAAGATATTGAGTGATGATGAAACGAACACTATACATATCAACTCTGTCTGTTGTTCTCTTTCTTATGGCTTTTCCTGCATGGTCGGTAAACCAGGGCGGAGAAAAAGAGGAACTGAATGTCAAAGAGTTCATTACCGAACATTTGGCAGATTCTTATGAATGGCAGATTGTAAGCACCGGTACCAGGCATATCTCTATTCCTCTTCCAGTGATATTATATAGTAAAAGTACCGGATGGCATCTATTCTCATCCTCCCATTTTCACCACGGAACAAAACCATACCGCGGATTTGAGATTGCGGCAGATGGAAAATATAAGGGGAAGATCGTAGAAACCGCTCCGATTGGAAATATCTCCCGTCCACTCGATCTCTCACTCACCAAGAACGCCGCCTCACTCATCTTCGCCTCTCTACTGGTTATACTGATCATTATGGGGGTGGCCCGTTCGTTAGATCGTGATCCTATGAATCCTCGAAAAGGTTTCGTGGGATTGATTGAGATGCTGACTCTAATGATCAATGATGAGGTAATAAAACCCTCCATCGGTGAAAGGTATCAAAGATATGCCCCTTATTTACTGACCGTCTTCTTCTTTATCTTCATCAACAACCTATTAGGATTAATTCCCCTTTTCCCGGGAGGTGCCAACGTAACTGGGAATATATCCATCACATTTGTGCTTGCAATAATTACTTTTCTGATAGTCAATCTAACAGGCACAAAAGAATATTACAAGGAAATTTTTTGGCCCGATGTGCCTACTTGGCTCAAGGTTCCTATCCCATTGATGCCGATTGTGGAGATTGTTGGTACGCTCACCAAGCCTTTCGCGCTGATGATTCGTCTTTTTGCAAATATAATGGCAGGACACTCCATCGTATTAGGATTGACGATGTTAATTTTCATTACCGCAAGTCTGGGGGTGGCTGTCAATAGTTCGATGACGGTTCTGTCAATTATCTTCACCGTCTTTATCGATCTGGTGGAGTTATTTATCGCCTTTATACAGGCCTATGTATTTACATTGCTTTCAGCGGTATTCATCGGTCTTGCACAAATTGAATCCCATCCTAAGAAAAAAGTGATTGTAAAAAATCATGCAGCTTAAGAGGTGTCATAAACGTTTTTTTAAAGAATAAAGTCTTGTTAAATTATCCGAAATAGAATGAATCATCAATCTTGGACGAATAGTTTCCTTACCTTTGTCCAGAATGAGGTTTTTTGGATTAATTAGAGAATAATGGTGAAACATACCCTGATATTTCTATTTTGTCTTTCCATAATGTTGCAGTCGCTACTTGGACAATTTCTGTTAGTGGATCAAACAACTGGCACATTTAGTCTGTTGCCTTCCGTTGTTTCCCTGTTAACAGGAAACTCTGAGGCCTATCATACTTACACCGAAAAAATGAGGAATAAGTATGGAAATGGAGTTGAAAGTGAGGTTCAGGAAAATAAATATGACAATCAAGAAATTATTCGTGACTCTATTATGGGACACTTGTTCTCCCCTTTTAACTGTCAGGACAAATCGAGCCATATTCTCACCATTTTTTCTTTCCTTTATACAAAAAACAGCACTAATTTAATAGATATTGAAGGGAGAATCAACACTTTCGTACATTTTTATGCATCTTTCTTCAAGAATATTCAGGTAGGACTTCCCGTTAAGAAAATCATCTTCCCTTTCCACAATTTCTACTAAAATCAGGCAAATTACATTTTAGAAAGGAACAACGTGTCAAACTACATCACAGTTTGTTCATCGTTTATAATTCACTTTTTTTTAAAATTTCTCATTATCTGCCGCTCTGCATGATAGATTTACACAATAATCTACAGAGCATTGAGGGGCATATTGCAAAAAAAAATCTTTTTATATCCATTCATTAATATAATTATTATTTAAATAAAAAAAAGTATGGTACTACTTACAGCTTTATTACAGACAGTCGGCACACTGCTACAGGTGAGTGCAGATGGATTAGGATCTTTCGGGGCAGCCTTAGGTATTGGTCTTGCTGCCATTAGTGCGGGATATGGAATCGGCAAGATCGGTATTGCCACCATGGAGGGTATTTCACGCCAGCCGGAATCGGCTTCCGATATCCGGATGAATATGATCATTTCTGCCGCTCTTATTGAGGGAGTTGCACTATTTGCCGTAGTTGTCTGCGGTTTCATTCTCTAATCAATTCAACCAAAAGATGTCATTACTTACGCCCGAACCCGGTCTTCTGTTCTGGATGTTGATCTCTTTCGGCATCACTGTATTCTTGCTGGTAAAATTCGGATTTCCTATGATACTCAAATCGGTGGAGAAACGGAAGAATTATATCGAAGAATCACTCCTCGCTGCCCGTAAAGCACACGAGGAGTTAGCCGGCATCAAGGAAACCAGCGAAGCCATACTGGCACAGACCCGCAAAGAACAGGCGGATATCCTGAAAGAAGCCGCCTCAAGACGGGAAACGATGATAGAAAAGGCACAAGAAGAGGCCCGCATGGAATCGGAAAAATTGATCGCTTCTGCACGACAACAAATTGATGCTGAGAGAGAAAAATCGCTTCGTTCCATCCGGGATGAGGCCGCAGTTCTATCATTGATTTTCGCAGAAAAAATATTAAGAGAAAAGTTGGGAACAGAACAGGAACAGGAAAAGATGATTGACCGTTTATTCAACGAATTGGATATGTCAAAATCGTAAAGGAAGTATGAATACAGGACTTATTTCTTCACGTTATGCCAGCTCACTTCTGCAATATGCCGTCAGCCTGCAGCAACAGGAAGAGGTATATGAAAGGGTTAAACTGCTCTTGGAGGTATTCACAACCATGCCTGTATTGCGCCGTGCGATGAAGAATCGTTCCCTATCGATCGGTGATAAGAAAAATATTCTTGTGACAGCTTGTGGCGGCAGCATGCCTTCATCACTCTCCAGAATGACAAATCTTATCCTCAAGAACGAAAGAGAAGAGGTTTTGCAGTACATTGCCCTTCGTTTCGTCGATCTCTATAGGGATAAATTCAATATTCAGCATGGGAAGTTAGTCACCGCAATAGCAATTGATGAAGCAGCTAAACAACAGATTGTTACTCGAATTCAAAAAATGACAAAATCAAACATCGAAATGGAATCTTTGGTAGATCCCGAGATTATTGGGGGCTTTATTCTCACCATTGATGATTTTAGATGGGATGCAAGTATTGCAGGTGAATTAGCCCGTGTAAGAAATCAGATTCAGAGAAATCGCTTTTAATTTTTCACTATTCATTATTCATTTTATTTTTCATGTCCAATAATAATATCAAGGTAAGCGAAGTCTCCAAAGTATTGCTGAAGCAACTTGAAGGACTTGATACCGGCATTCAATTCAATGAGACAGGTACAGTCATCACCGTAAGTGATGGCGTTGTACGTATTTTTGGCTTGCGTAACGCAGAAGCAAATGAGCTGTTGGAATTCGATAACGGCATGCGGGCCATCGTAATGAATCTCGAGGAGGACAATGTGGGTGCTATCCTGTTAGGTAACTCCAACGAGATCAAAGAAGGATTTATCGTAAAGCGTACCGGACGGGTAGCTTCGATCTTTGCAGGGGAGGGGATGCTTGGACGGGTGGTCTCTCCTGGCGGCGAACCACTTGATGGCAAAGGACCATTGATTGGAGAACTGGTAGAGATGCCCATGGAACGAAAAGCACCCGGAGTAATTTTCCGACAGCCTGTCAATACTCCGTTACAGACTGGATTAAAGGCCGTTGACGCCATGATTCCCATTGGACGTGGACAACGCGAGCTGATTATCGGCGACCGTCAGACAGGAAAGACCAGCATCGCCATCGACACTATCCTCAATCAACGAAAAAATTTCGAAAACGGTGATCCGGTCTATTGTCTCTATGTGGCGGTAGGGCAAAAAGGCTCATCGGTAGCGTCCATTGTAAAGACACTTTCCGAAGGAGGAGCTATGGACTACACTGTAGTAGTCTCTACCAGCGGATCCGATCCGGCCGCTATGCGTTACATCGCTCCCTTTGCCGGTGCCGCTATCGGAGAATATTTCCGCGATACGGGCAGACATGCCTTAGTGGTATATGACGACCTCTCCAAGCAGGCGGTAGCTTACCGAGAAGTATCTTTGATCTTGCGACGTCCCTCTGGACGTGAGGCCTATCCGGGTGATATTTTCTACCTTCACTCCCGTCTATTGGAAAGAGCGGCAAATATCATCTCCCAACAAGATGTGGCTGTTTTGATGAACGATCTTCCTCCCAGCTTAGAGGGGAAGGTTAAAGGTGGTGGTTCCCTCACCGCCCTGCCTATCATCGAAACACAGGCGGGCGATGTATCTGCCTATATTCCTACCAACGTTATCTCCATCACCGATGGACAGATCTTTTTGGAAGCCGACCTCTACAACAAAGGGATCCGTCCTGCTATTAACGTAGGGATCTCGGTATCTCGTGTGGGAGGTAACGCACAAATCAAGGCAATGAAAAAAGTGGCCGGCACGCTGAAGATCGACCAGGCACAATATCAGGAATTGGCTGCCTTCTCCAAATTTGGCGGTGATATGGATGCCGTTACCGCAATGACCATCGATAAGGGAGAAAAAAATGAGCAATTACTTGTACAACCAGTACATAGCCCGATGTCCGTAGAGCAACAGATTGCTATCCTCTATTGTGGTACCCGCGGACTACTTAAAGATATCTCTCTCGAGAAAACAATCATATTCGAAAAAGAATTTCTCAATGTGATGGAAACGATGCATCGCCACGATGTGCTTGACCCGTTGAAAGAAGGTGAAATTAATGATGAGATGACCAAAATTATTGAAAAAGTAGCAGTAGAAACTGCGAAAATTATCAATTCTTGAGACGATGGCACAACTGAAAGAGATAAAAAGTCGGATACAATCGGTGAAATCCACACAAAAGATCACATCGTCGATGATGATGGTCTCTTCTGCACGCTTGGTGAAAGCCCAACGACTTATTCAAAATCTCTATCCTTATGAACAGCATCTCTACCGGATATTACAGCTGCTTTCTGCAGAAGAGGAGGAAGAAATCAATTCTCCTTTTCTGCAAGCACGCACTGTCAAACGGGTTGCTATCGTAGCTTTTTCCTCTAATACCGGATTAGCCGGCAGATTCAATGAGGATATTAGTGATGAGCTGAAAAAAACAGTGGCAAATTATATCTCTCTTGGGAAAGAAAATATAGTTCTCTATCCTATAGGAGGAAAAGTGGCAAAAGCGATGGGGAAGATAGGAATAAAACCACAGGGAGATTACAGCAATATCAGTGAGAACCCCTCCTATGCTAATGCACAAAAGATTGCCGGAGAATTGATGGAGATGTACCGAAAAGAGGAGATAGATCGCGTAGAACTTATCTATCACCATTTTCTGACAAAAGGTACACAGGTAATTGTCAACGAACCTTTCCTCCCTATCGAACCGGTCATACCGGATGAAAAAAAATATGTAGCAAACTATATCGTGGAACCGGATAGGAAAACTATCCTTACCGATATCATCCCCAAAATATTAAAAGTGAAATTCTATACCGCTCATATCGACTCGGTCACCTCGGAACATGCTGCCCGTATGACTGCTATGCGGATTGCCACTGATAATGCCGACGATCTCACCGAAACCCTTACCCTGGAATATAACAAACTACGTCAACAATCCATTACCAACGAGCTTCTCGATCTGATCGGCGGTTCATTTCTATAAACTTTTATTGATGCTACCAATATAATCGAGTAACTCTTCTCTTCCTCTCCCTTTCTCCGAGGAGGTGACGAAGAGAGGGGGTAACTCTTCCCAACTCTCCCATAATTTTTCTTTATATGCATTGATATTCAACTGCAACCGTCCCGATCCCAGTTTGTCGGCTTTGGTAAAGACAATGGAGAATGGTACACCATTCTCACCCAGCCACTCCATAAATTCCAGATCGATCTTCTGCGCCTCATGTCGCGAATCCACCAGCACGAACAGATTGACCATCGATTCCCGATCCAAGATATAATCCTCGATAATCTTACGCAATTTTTCCCGTTCCTCTTTTCCGCGCCGTGCATAGCCATATCCCGGCAAGTCTACCAGATACCATTCGTCATTGATCAGAAAATGGTTGATGAGCATGGTCTTTCCCGGAGTAGAGGAAGTCATGGCCAATCCCTTTCTGTTGGTCAACATATTGATCAATGCCGCCTTTCCCACATTCGACCTGCCAATAAACGCATACTCCGGTTTTTCGTCCTGAGGGCATTTTTTGTAATCGCTATTACTTATTACAAATTCCGCTTTTTTTATAATCATAGTTTTGATTTATTGAGGTGATGATGTGGTGAAGAAATGATATAAAGACCTAATCCGGTGAACAAGCCATTCATCAACAACAGTTCATATCCCACCCGGTAACCAAATAGTTGTTGCATCGCTATTTCAATAATAAGACAGAGTACCGGTGCAGCGACTGCCACATAGGGAACCCATCTATCCGTCGGCTTTACTTTACTGTAAAGCCCGAAGAGGTAGAGGCCCAACAACGGCCCATAAGTATAGGAAGCCAGCTTATAGATAGCGGTGATGATACTGTCTGATCCAATTGTTTCGATCAGCAGGATAATCAACACAAATGCGGCGCTGACTCCCACATGCACCATTCGTCTGGTACGAATATCCTTCTGTTCCTGCTCTTTGGTCTGAGAGACCGGCTTCATATTCAGGATATCCACACAAAAGGAAGTAGTGAGTGCCGTCAGAGCCGAATCTGCACTTGAGAAAGCGGCTGCAACAATTCCCACGATAAAAATCCCCAATACCGTCTCTCCAAGATAGTCACTCGCAATTACCGGAAGGATGTTGTCGGATACCGCAGGCAACACAATACCGTTCTGCCCTGCATAAGCCATCAATAATACTCCCAGAGAAAGAAAAAGAAAATTGATGGGAACAAATGCGAACCCGTAGGATACCACATTCTTCTGAGCGTCTTTCAATGTACGAATCGTCAGATTTTTCTGCATTTGGTCTTGGTCTAACCCTGTCATTACGATCGTAATGAACATCCCACTGAAAAATTGTTTGAAGAAATTCTGCGTGCTTGCCCAGTCGTCAAAAACAAAAATGCGGGAATGGGAACTATGGGTAATTGTCGACACTATCCCGCCAAAATCAAGATTCATCCGCAGAGCTATCTGCCACACGATTAAAACCAAAGCAGTGATAAACAAGATGGTCTGTAGCCAATCTGTCCAAATGATCGTCTTCACACCACTTTTATGGCTATAAAGCCAGATTATCATGATGATGCCTATCACCGTGATTACGAAAGGCACTCCCAAAGCATCAAACACCAGTGTTTGCAGAATGAATGCAACCAGATAGAGTCGAGCAGAGGCACCCACAATTTTTGAAATAAGGAAAAACCAAGCTCCCGTTTTATAGGATTTCGGTCCGTATCGTTGATCCAGATAGCCATAGATGGTGGTCAAGTTCAACCGATAATAAAGCGGCAAGAGGACATAGGCAATCACCAGATAACCAAAGAAAAATCCAAATACCATCTGCATATATGTCATATCGAGGTTTCGCACCATTCCCGGCACGGAAACAAATGTCACGCCCGAAATAGATGTGCCGACCATAGCCACAGCCACCACATACCATTTGGAAGATTTGTTCGCACGGAAAAAGGTGTCGTTGCTCAATCCTTTCCGGCTCGTAAGCCAAGATATCAGCATCAAGATGCCGAAATAAACAACAATTACGATCAGAATAAATGTAGATTGCATAATGAATTTGTGGAATTAAGCGACAAATATATAAAAAGAAAGTGAAATACCAAGCTTGATTGAGGTTTTCCGAGTGACACACTCTATATTATGGAAATATAAAACAGGTACAGTAAAAGAAGAAAGAAAAAGGATAAAACAAAAAAGGATCCTAAGTGTTTATAAAGTGCCCCAATGACATAATATTAATCCTATATGCAAATGGCAAAAGAGAAAATATGCCTCATCATCAATCCTATCTCTGGTACGGAATCCAAGAAAAACATTCCCGAAGAAGTGGCCGCAGCATTCGATCAACGAGAGTTTGATATCTTTATCCGCATCACCGGTTACCCCAACCATGCCACAGAAATAGCACGGGAAGCTGCAAAAGAAAATTACAAGTATGTACTTGTGGCTGGTGGCGACGGAACGGTAAACGAGGTAGCTAAATCGCTGGTGCATACCGACACTACATTGGGAATCATTCCATCGGGTTCGGGAAACGGATTGGCCAGGGAGTTAGGCATTCCCCTAGATACCGAAAAAGCCATCAACATCATTCTTCAGGCTCACACCCGCACCATCGATTACGGTATCGCTAACGGACATATTTTTTTCTGTACCTGCGGTTTCGGCTTCGATGCTTTTATCAGCGACCGGTTTGCAGAGGGCAAGAAGCGAGGTCCATTGGGTTATGTGCGTAATATCCTCGAAAGTGTGGTCGATTTTCGCTCGGAAGAGTATGAGATCACCTTCGACAAAGGGACAATCAAAGAACGAGCTTTCATCCTTACCTGTGCCAACGCATCACAATACGGGAACGATGCACATATCGCACCGGGCGCCAGTATGGACGACGGCATGATGAATATCTCAATCCTGAAACCTCTAAACGCTATAGAGATACCGCAAACTACCCTCCAACTTTTCACCAATAATATCGATAAAAACAGTAAGATGACTTCGTTGGTCACCCGCAACCTGCTGATTAAACGTTCTCATGCGGGGGTCATGCACGTGGATGGAGAGCCGGTGAGTACCGGTAATGAAATTAAGGTTGAAACCATTCATCGGGGTTTGAGGGTAATTGCACCGAACAACAGTTACCCTGAAAAAAGACGGAGAGAGAGCGAAAATATCTTCAACTCCCTCACCCGCTGGTTTAATTAGATAATCAACTTATCTATATGAATTTTAAATAATTGCAACTAAGAAGATGTTCAAAAACAGCATCTTCCATCAGATAATTTCTATTAACGTTATCCCTTCCATTACCGTATCTCCAGGGTGGACATAAATACGATGCACAGTTCCTGAAACTTCCGACACAATTTCGTTTTCCATTTTCATCGCCTCAAGGATGAGGAGATTGTCACCTTTCTCCACTATATCTCCTTCCTTTACAGCAATCTGTAAAATATTACCGGGCATAGGAGAGACTACACAATATCCTTTCGGAGAATCTTCACGCTCTTCTTGTACTTGAGAATCAACGGATTCTTTCACTTTTCCGTCTTTATTTTCAGCTGATTGCACCATTGTCTGGCCAGATGATAGATCTGCTTCCTGATCCGTAGAATAATGTTTATCTTGCATCGCCTTCCACTCTGCTTGTCGCTCTCTTTTCAAATAATTTGCGGCGACAGCGGGAAATAATTCCAGCAGAAGCTCTTCTTTTTCATCTTTTGCAAGAGAGAGACCTCCATACTCTTCCAGCACAGGATTTTCTTGACGTTTATAAAGCGAAGTGTCATAATTTGTTTCCTCCCGGGTACCAGTAATTTGCAAACGAAATTCAGGATCTACAGGTACAGGTGTTTTCCCGTACTCCCCTTTTACAAGTGAGACAAACTGGTTAGAAGGATTGGCATATTTGGGACGACCATTCTTCAGGTTCAATGCAGAACTTACAGCCTGTACTCCTACGATCTGGCTGGTAGGTGTTACCAGAGGTGGCAAGCCCGCATCAAGACGGACACTGGGGATCAACTTCATCGCTTCAGGAAGGATTTCAAGCGAATTAACCTGTTTTAATTGGGCGACCATGTTGGTATACATTCCACCGGGAATCTCTGCCTCTTTGACACGTTCGTCCGGTTTTGGAAAATTGAAATAGGTTTCAATAGCGTGACAAGCATCCAATAATGCCATTTCATCGTTACGTTTAGCCGCTTCAATCGCTATATCGAATTTCTTATCAATCTCCGGAGGAAGAACATCGGTTAAGGGATTAAATGGTTTTGGAAACTGCTTTACAGCATCATATGCCTCTAATTCCTTCCGGATTTCAAATAAATTCTCATTGATCTTCGCCACAGCCTCCATATTCACATCCAACTCAATTCCCAGTTTCTTACAAAATAAATAGATCAGCTCAATGGCAGGTGCCGCCGGACCACCCGCAAAATTCCAGATGACAGTATCCACGATATCTGCACCGTAGATGATAGCTGTGAGTACGGCTCCCAAGCCAAATCCAGGTGTACAGTGGGTATGAAAATCAATAGGTACCTTCAACTCTTCTTTGAACATAGGAATCAACTTGGCTACCCTTGAGGGAGGTATCAGCCCGCTCATATCCTTTATGGTTATCATATCGGCGCCTAAGGCTAACATCTCTTTTGCTTTGTTTATAAAGTAATCATCGGTAAAAATAAGCTTTTGAGCTGACCCTGCAATTTCCCTTTTCTTGGGGAAAAATCCAAAAAAACCTCTTTTTTTGCTCTCTGCTGAAGGTGCTTCATCATATTTCGGATCAATAGTGTAACAAACTGCGCAATCAGCCATTCCACCATATTTCTTAATGGATGTGACACTCGATTTGATATTATCCACATCATTCAAAGCATCAAATATTCGCATGATACCCAATCCCGATGCAACAGCATTTTTAAAAAAACCATCGATAATCTCATCGGGATAAGGTGCGTATCCATAGAGGTTCCTTCCGCGGGAAAGTGCAGTCAACTTAGACACACCCCCCACAACATGATGAATCTTCTCTAACCTGTCCCAAGGATTTTCATTCAAAAAACGCATTACCGAATCGGGAACTGCACCTCCCCATACTTCCATTGCATAAAAATTGGCATCCTTGTAATAAGCCAATACCCTATCGACTTGCGATTGAGTCATTCGAGTGGCAAAAGCCGACTGTTGACCATCACGTAAAGTGAGATCTCTGATTAAAAGTTTTCGTGTCATACTAGCGATTTTTTCAACTAATTGGGTTATCCGCCACAAATGTAAAGTAATAATAATTCATTTACAACTTTAATTATGGAAAAATTTCCATAATCCAATTAAATGACTGAAAATAAGAATTTCCTACAAAAAAACAGTACATTTGTTCATCAAAAGACGAGATATGAAGAAACCAATTATTTTTATTATTTTAAGCCTTCTTTTCTTACAGGCTTCCGCAATGAATGAGGCTCGAATGCTTCGTTACCCCGACATCAACGGAGATTTAATTGCATTTGTCTATGCAGGTGATATCTGGACTGTAAATGCCAACGGGGGTAGTGCGAAGAGAGTAACTTCACACCCCGGCATCGAATTGTTCCCCAAAATCTCACCCGATGGGAAATGGATCGCTTTTTCAGCCGAATATTCCGGCAGTCGCCAGATATGGGTAATGCCTTCAGAGGGAGGCACTGCACGACAACTCACTTTTTACAATTCTGTTGGGGAGATGCCTCCAAGAGGTGGTTTCGATAATGTGGTACTTGATTGGACACCCGACAGCAAACATATCCTCTTCCGGGCTAACCGTACCAGCTTCGGTGACCGTAACGGGCGCTATTTTACTGTCAGTATCGACGGTGGATTCGAAGAGTCCCTTCCCATTGTCAACGGTGGATTTGCCACCTTTTCACCCGACGGTTCACAACTCTGTTTCACACCGGTCGATCGTGAGTTTCGCAGCTGGAAACGCTATAAAGGAGGAAGGGCTACAGAATTGTGGACCTATGACCTGATAAATAACAAATCACAACAGATCACGCACTGGGCAGGTTCAGACCAATGGCCGGTGTGGCATGGCAATCATATCTTCTACGCCTCCGACCGTAACATGCGACTTAACATCTGGCGTTATAACGTGAATACCAAAGAAAATGAACAAGTTACCCATCATGACGATTTCGATATAATGTGGCCATCCGGCCGAAATGGTAAACTGGTCTACGAAAATGGAGGATATCTCCATGTGTTGGATCTCGCATCAGGAAACAGCCAAAAGATTACCGTTGCCATCCACTACGACAATCCCAACCTGCAGCCCTATTTCAAGAATGTGAAGGATTATATAAGCAGCTACAGCCTCTCTCCTTCTGGAAAACGGGCGCTCTTCGAAGCCCGCGGCGACATCTACAGCGTGCCGGTAGAAAAAGGGGAAATTCAAAATCTCACCAACAGTCAGGGTGTCCGGGAAATCTCTCCCGTCTGGTCACCCGACGGCAAACAGATCGCCTTCTACTCCGATGCGACTGGCGAATACGAACTCTATCTCCTCGAAAACAAGGAAGGATCTGCACCGCGCCAGATCACTCGCGGCTCTTCCGCCTGGAAACATACCGCTGAATGGTCACCACTTAGCACGCACCTCGTCTATAGCGACCGCACCATGAAGCTTTGGTTAGTAGATGCCACATCGGGCAAACAGGTCGTGATCGACGAAGCCACCGCTGAAGAGATACGGGACTATATTTTTTCTCCGGATGGCGACTGGATAGCTTACAGCAAATCATCACCCAACTATCAATCCGCTCTTTGGGTCTATCAAATTTCCTCCGGTCGCAAATACCAACTTACCGACGCCTCTTTCTCCGACAGCAACCCCACCTTCAGTCGCGACGGGAAGTATCTCTTCTTTCTCTCCAACCGTGACTTCAATCTCGCCTTTAGCAGCTTTGAATTCGATTACCTTTACAACAATGCCACCCGCATCTACGCTCTTCCTTTATGCGACGATGGTACAACGCTCACTCCCTACAAGGAAGATCGGGAACTCTATGGGGATGAGAAAGAAGAAGTCTCTCCAGAAAACGGAAAAACTTCCAACAAGAATGAGGATGAAAAAAAATCTTCCCCGGAAAGGATAAAGGTGAAAATCGATCTCGATAATATCCAAAACCGTATCCAGGCACTACCTCTTTCATCCGGGAACTATCGCATCATCGGTGCCGTGGAAGAGGGAGTTCTCTATGCTTCTGCCAATAAGATCATGCGCTACAATATCAAAGAAGAGAAAACTGAAGAGATCCTCGACAACACGGGATACGGCATCCTTGCAGCCGACGGGAAATCATTTATCTACCGCCGGGGGAACGACTGGGGTGTGGCAAAAAACCAGACAGGACAAACTGCCGGCACCGGAACCATCAATCTCGATAACCTCAATATGAAGATCGATCCGCGTGCGGAATGGAATCAGATCTATGCCGACGCCTTCCGTATCTTCCGCGACTATTTCTATGTGAACAATTTACATGGCGTGGATTGGGAAGCTATTCGGGAAAGCTATGGAGCATTGATACCTTACCTACCCAGCCGGTTCGATCTCGACTATATCCTCAACGAGATAGTGAGCGAGACCAATACCGGACACGCCTATGTCGATTGGGGAGATATTTCACGTATAGAGCGTATCAACGGCGGGCTTCTGGGAGCCGAACTCGAAGCCGATCTATCTGCCGGACGTTATAAGATTCGGAAAATATATCCCGGCGAGAACTGGAACGAAAGCCGCCGCTCCCCTCTCACCGAAAGTGGAATCAATATAAAAGAGGGCGATTATATCATTCGAATCAACGGGCAGGAGCTGACCACTGCACAAAATCCCTATGAATTACTCGAAAATCTTGGAAATCGACATGTCGAACTGACCGTCAACAACACTCCATTCACTTCGGGAGCAAAGAGTTATACAGTAAAAACCATTACCAGTGAACAAGAGCTTAGGTATATGGAGTGGGTAAACCAGCGCAGGGAGATGGTCGACCGCCTTTCAGACGGCAGGATTGGCTATATCCACGTACCCAATACCGCCATTGAAGGTAACCGTGAACTCTTTAAGGGGGTCTATGCCTATCACCATAAAGAGGCGTTGATCATCGACGACCGTTATAACGGTGGCGGTTTCATCCCCGACAGGATGATCGACCTGCTCAACCGCCGTACACTCGTTTACTGGCATCGAAACGGATTGCCACAACCGATGAAAACACCTGGTATTGCACATGACGGACCCAAGGCGATGCTGATCAACGGTTATTCCTCTTCGGGTGGTGACGCCTTCCCCTACTTCTTCCGTAAGACCGGCGAAGGCAAACTGATCGGCTCCCGCACCTGGGGAGGGCTGGTGGGTATCTCCGGTAACGCCCGCCTGGTAGATGGCGGATATATCTCCGTTCCCCGCTTCGGCATTTATGACCAGACCGGTGAATGGATCATCGAGGGTATCGGTATCTATCCCGATATTGAAGTGATGGATCGACCAGAAGAGCTGGCCAAAGGGAACGATCCTTCCATCGAAAAAGCAGTCGAAGTATTGCTTGAAGAGCTCAAAGCCAATCCCCGCCCGCAAGTCACCGTACCCGCTCCACCCGATCGTTCGCAGTGGATTGAGGTGGAAGTCAAGTAATTGAATTATCTATACGTAATCCCGGCTTGCTTTAAAATTGCAAAGAATGTTCCTTTTTTTAAGTCCTTATTTCCGCGCATTGGAACAATGACTGTTTTATTTGTTTGGAAATTATAGTACAATCTATGCGAGCCTTTTGATCTTTTGAAAATAAATCCATTTTGTTCCAAGAGATCAATAAGATATTTGGGGCTTAAATTCATACAGCTTCAACATGTATAGAAAGTTCAAGAGTATGAGTATCGTCCGGTATTGGTTCACCGCGATCTGTAAGTTCATCAATATATAATTCCACGGCTTCCTTTACCATCGCAATGGCCTCATCCACCGTCTCACCATAGGTAATACAGCCGGGAAGAGCCGGAACAATCGCTGTATATCCGCCTTCCTCTTCTTTCCTTAGTTGAACATTGTATGTATGCATAAATTTTAAAGTTACAGAAATACTATGATATGATAAGAACAAAGATACATTAAAATAGTTTACAGCCAATTATGTATCTCATGATATTGAACAATTGTGATTTACGCGTTGTTAAAGAAAAAGGAAATGAGTTATTTTGATCACAATCCACTATAAGGGTAGTGATATGTTTTGGATAACTTTCTATTCAAAACAATCAGATTACAATAAATCACAGTCCTATGAACTATTTAAAGATTACAGCACTTTTTTTATCGGCTTTTATGTTGCTCTCAGCTTCATGTGAAGCATCAAAAACAAATGAAGAAGAACCAAACGAAGAGGTTCTGCCTCCGGTAGAGACTGAAAGACCCAATAGCCCCGATTTTAAGCCCGCTTTTGAGGGACAGACCCGTGTGGCAGGTGTCAAAACAACCACTCCTTATGAAGCTATCGTTATTGCAGACGGATTAGTTAAACCATGGGCAGTCACGACACTTCCTGACGGTCGATTGGCCATCACCGAAAAAGGGGGTGCTATGCGTATCGCTACTACTACCGGTAATGTAAGTTCTCCCATCACCGGTATTCCTGAAGTGGACGACCGGAGAGCGGTCTGACCTGGGCACCCGTCCTAACGCCCAAAAACTTGATACCGCCCACGGTAAAGTGATACATATCACCACAGAAGGTGAGCCTGTTCCGGGCAACCCGTTTATCGGTACCGAGGGAGCGCTGCCGGAAATATACAGCTCTGGACACCGTAATCCGCAGGGCCTGGATATCCATCCTGTTACAGGTGAACTCTGGCTCAGTGAGATGGGGCCACGGGGCGGTGATGAAGTCAACCTTATCAAACCGGGAAAAAACTACCGATGGCCTACCATCACCTACGGTATCGAGTACAGTGGCAAAATAATGGAAAAGTCCACTTGTTTCTCCGCATTACATATACGATTAAATACGGATATCAAGTTATTTCTCTTTCATTTCCAGGAGAGTTGCCTCTATTGTCTCTTTCAACGCAGGACAGGAGAATTCGTACCCGGCATCGATCACTTTTTGAGAGGAGATACGGCTGCCGTAAAGGATCATGTCTGCCGCCTGCCCCATGAAGAGCTGCAATAAGAAAGCCGGGATGGGCAGCATAAAGAATGGCCGTTTCATCTCTTTCGCCAGTATCTTCATAAATCCGGCGTTGGTAACGAACTCCGGGGCAACAGCGTTGTATACTCCCTGCATAGAACCATCCTCTACCGCTTTCAAATAGAGTTGGCAAAGATCTTCAATATGAATCCAATTCAGATATTGTTTGCCTGAACCTAACGCCGCGCCTAATCCAAACCTTGTAGGCAACACCATTTTCCCGAAAGCTTCGCTCTCTTTGGAGATCACAAAAGCCGTTCGTAGCGCTAGCGTGCGCACACGACTCTCCACGATTTTCTGTTTCTTTATCCGTGTCCAGGAACCATCACCCAAGTTCGATCCGGCCAGATGAATGATCACATCCGCCTGTAACCAAAATCGTCTTCATAGCCAATTATCATTGAGTGTAGAGATCTATCATATAAACAAAAGAAATAGAACAATTGTTGCCCGCAAACAATTCATCCGTTTCAACTGTTACATCATCAATATTACTAATAAAACAGGTTTAGTTATGAAAACTATTTATCACGCTGCCGACAGCCGGGGATATATCGATCATGGTTGGTTAAAAACATCCCACACATTCAGTTTTGCCAATTATTACAATCGTGCCAGGATGCATTTCGGCGTACTTCGAGTGATCAATGACGATTATATAGAAGGAGGCGGGGGTTTTGGCACCCATCCGCACAACGACATGGAAATTATCTCCATACCGATAGAAGGTGATTTAGAGCATCGCGACAGTATGGGGAATGGGGGTATAATCCAGAATGGAGATATACAGGTGATGTCTGCGGGAACGGGGGTAACCCACAGCGAATTCAATGCCAACAGCGACCGTGCCGTAAAACTATTGCAGATATGGGTCTTTCCACGCGAGAAAGGTATTGAACCGAGGTACGAACAAATGCATATCGCCGACTCGGCAAAACCCAACGACTTCCATCAGATCATTTCACCCTCTAAGGATGATGATGGACTATGGATTCATCAGGATGCCTGGTTCCATCTCGCCAATTTCAACAGTGGCACATCAAAAGAGTACCACCTCAAAAAACCGGGAAACGGTGTCTATATTTTCGTCATCCGTGGGAAAGCCAAAGTAGATGAACAGGTACTAAAAGAGAGGGATGGTTACGGTATCTGGGATATCAACCATTTCCCTCTCGAAGCGCTGGAGAATTCTGAAATTCTCTTGATGGAAATCCCAATGGAACTCCCCAGGTAGTTTGCGAATTACCTTCTATTCATCGCAATCATAATGTAATAAAATAACGTAGCAAGAGAACTAACAGCTGCTACCACATAGGTATAGCCTGCCCAACGAAGGGCATCAACCGCCTGGTTATGGTTACTTGTATCGGTAATCCCGGCGCTACTGAGCCAACGCAACGCACGATTGGTAGCATCTTTCTCCACCGGTAACGTTACAAAACTAAAGAGAGTGGTAAGGGCAAACATAGCAATTCCAATCCAAAGCAACGTCGGGAAAGTCTGTACCATAATGATACCCGCCAAGATTACCCACGTTACCCATTTAGAGGTGGAGGAGACAACCGGCACCAATGCCGATCGCATTTTTAATGGAGCATATTCTGTTGCATGCTGTATGGCATGTCCTGTCTCATGTGCTGCCACTGCAGCAGCAGCCACACTATAAGAGCCATACACCGGTTCACTCAGATTAATGGTTTTATTCGATGGGTTATAGTGGTCTGTGAGCTGCCCCCTTACTGAAATCACCTGTACATCGTAAATTCCGTTGTCGTGCAGCATCTTCTCTGCCACCTCCTTTCCCGTCATACCATTCCGGAGGGGAATTTTTGAATACTTCTTAAACCGGTTCTGCAAAGTATTCTGTACGATCCAGCCGGCTACTGCAATTGCAATAAATATAATCCAGATTGTTGCCATTTTTTATAGTTTAAAATTTCAGCTATAAAACGCCTTACCACTGACAAAAGTTCAGTGTCACTCACCGTATAATTGTCTGTACACGGTCGGGGCCAAGCGATACAATAGCAATCGACACGCCCAGTTCTGTCTCTAAAAAGGTGAGATAGTTATTGAACTCTTCCGGAAATTCATCTTCCGATTGCATACCTCCCATATCAACCTGCCATCCAGGGAGCTCCACATAAACAGGTTCAATTCCATCTGAAATATCGTAAGGTAAATCTTCGCTCTCTTCGCCGTTCACTTTATAAGCCACACAAGCTTTAATCGTCTCAAAGCTGTCTAACACATCACTTTTCATCATCACCAGTTTCGTCACACCATTCAACATGATAGTATAACGCAGTGCAACCAAGTCAATCCATCCACAGCGGCGTGGACGTCCTGTTACCGAGCCATACTCATTTCCCCTATCACGCAACAGTTGGCCGTCGGCATCAAACAGCTCCGTAGGGAAAGGGCCGCTACCTACCCTTGTGCAATAGGCTTTGAAGATGCCATATACCTCACCAATCCGTCCCGGGGCTACTCCCATACCACTACAAGCTCCTGCGCAAATGGTATTGGAAGAGGTAACAAAAGGGTAAGAACCAAAATCTATATCCAGCATCGATCCTTGCGCACCTTCTGCCAGTACTGAGCCGCCCATTTCCAGATGTTTATTGATAAAATGTTCGCTATCGATGATGGTGAACTGTTTCATTTTTTCAATCCCGGCAAACCATTCTTTTTCGAGTGCGGACAAATCATACTCAAACCGGTAATGATCGAGTTGCTCTTTGTGCCGAAGTAATGCATTGCGATATTTTTCCTCAAAATTATGAAACAAATCACCTACCCTCAATCCGTGGCGTCCAATCTTATCGATATAAGTAGGACCTATACCCCGACCGGTAGTGCCGATCTTTGCATCACCCATCGCTTTTTCCGATGCAGCGTCCAACAATCGATGTGTAGGCAATATAAGATGTGCTTTTTTTGAGATAAAAAGCTTGTCGGTAAGAGTATGGCCTGATGCTTCCAATCCTTCTACTTCCTGTTTAAAAAGAGCCGGATCAATCACTACACCATTCCCTATAATATTTATCGTTCCATCCTGAAAAATTCCTGAAGGAATCGATTTGAGGATATATTTCTTTCCCTCAAATTCTAATGTGTGACCTGCATTGGGACCACCCTGAAACCGTGCTACCACCTCATATTGAGGCGTAAGTACATCTACCACTTTTCCTTTTCCTTCATCGCCCCACTGGAGCCCTAAGAGTACATCAACTTTCATTTTTTATTCTGTTTACCATTGCTTTTATTCTGTTTAGACTCACTCTTTTTCTCCAAACGTCTCATCTCCATCCGTTTAGAATGAACACATTTACTACATGTGCCGTAAATATAGGTGCTATAATAACTCACTTTGAACTTCCTGATCTTTTTAAGTTGAGCAGGAGTCAACAAATCACCCGTCATCTCGCGTACCTCTCCACAAGTTGTGCAGATAAGATGATCATGGTTTTCGTTACCGTATGCCCTTTCGTATTTCGAAGTATTTGCCCCGAACTGATGTTTCACCACCAATCCGCTATCCAGCAATAGCTGGATGGTATTATAAAGCGTGGCACGGCTCACCCGGAAGTTGCTTTCAATCATAGAGTTATAGAGAGAGTCCATATCAAAATGTCCTCGCACAGAGTAGATATGATCGAGAATCGCAAAACGTTCGGGTGTTTTTCTGTGTTTATGAAGTGTGAGATACTCCATAAACTCGCTTCTTACCTGTTGCTTCAATTTTTGGGCAGCATCCATAGATACAAAATTATTCTTTTTTTTCGATTTTCTATTAGAATAAAGAACAAAGAATAAAGAATAAAGATTTTTTTAGATTTGACTCAACTATATTGCATCACTTTTCAAAAAACGAAATAAGTTGTTCCAACTTGTCAGAATGACCATATCAACATTATCTGTCCCGATTTAACAGGATTGGTCTATTATTTCACTGTCTCCGAATGGTAAAAGAAAGCCGGGATAGATGGATTACTCTCATTATAATATGCATCCGATGTGGTAATATAATAGTAATAAGCCATATCGTTTTCTTCTGCCCAATAACGAAATATTGGTTCTCTCACTCCCACAGCAATCAGTTTTTCCGCATTATCAAGACTTAGCGTATCGGTTTCACTCCGATATACATTATAGGTTACCCTCTCTTTGTGACTTCTCTCCCACGTGAGTTCAAACATCCCCTCTTCATTTTTCTCCGCTCGCAAATCATGGGGAGCATCAGGAATGGAATCATTCAACCAAGTCATGGGTGGCAACTTTGCCGGATATTTGTAGTATTCCTGCAATTCCCGCAAGATACCTTTTGTATTAGAAAGTACATTTTCTGTACGAAAAAAAGCTTGACCATTCGTCTCCTTCTCCCGGGCATAATCTACCTGATTCAGTATATCACGGTGAGACCAACCCAGTTCTATCATCTGGTAGGCTCCCAAACCAGGTACAATAATCCGTCCATCGCCATGCTTCAACCAGTCGTCCACAAAAGGGTAAAAGAGTCTCTCCTTATAATACATCATCGGGTAAATGGCATCATGCTTTCCCATCATCATCCATTTTCCGGCATCCTGTGACACCGTTTCCAACGCGGTCCACCCCACTCCATTATTGTCCAATGCACGATACCGCCCCAACGGTGCACTACTTACCTGTACCCAAGGCTTTAACGCCTTCACCTGATCATATGCCTTCGTCACAAAACGGGTGACATTATCTCTGCGCCACTCATCTCTCGACTTCCCATTACCGTGCAACCGGTACATTCCATCATCTGGAAATTGTTTGCTGTTGTCAGGATAACGGATATAGTCGAAATGAATACCATCCACATCATACC
>JAAYFR010000340.1 GCA_012728155.1 Bacteroidales bacterium
CGCCCCGGCACTTACAGTGAAATTATCAAAATTATCGATAATGAGGGTAATGTTGATTATGATTTCATGAGAGTAGACGTCTTTCCCGTTGCCCAGGCTGATTCAGACAGGGTGATTGCCCGTTCAAATCCCAGAGTGCACGCCGCATATTACCCCACCTTCAACATTAAACCGGGAGCTCCGGTCCTATTCCGCTCAAGAGGATTCGACTTTCCGGAAGAGGGGGGAGTGGACATATATGATTTTGGTGATGGTTCACCTAAAATAGAGGTGCCTTCCAATATTGATCCAAGCCAGCACGCTGCAAATGGCTATGGTACAATTATTCATCATTATAAAAAGCCAGGCAATTATATTGTGCGGGTTGACCGTGTGGATGAAAAAACGGGAAATACGGCATCACAACATCTGCATGTCATTGTAAACCCCGTGATCAGCACCCCTTAAAAAGTGAACTAAGAAAGTAGAATAATAACTTAATCATCTATGAAATACTTACTTGCCTTTGTTGTTCTTATTTTTTGTCATGATTATAGTTATGGTCAAAACGATAAGATTAAGCAGGAGGATGCCATTAACGTGGTTGTAATTGGAGCCCATCCTGATGATGCGGATATCAAAGCGGGGGGAACAGCCATTCAATTTGCCAAAATGGGGCATAACGTACTTTTCGTGTCGTTGACAAACGGAGATGCGGGACATCAATCAATGGGTGGGGGAGCACTTGCGAAACGGCGAAGAGAAGAGGCGAAAGAGGCTGGAGAACGTTTTGGCGTATCTTATACAGTTCTGGAGAATCATGACGGCGAATTGATGGCAACACTCGATCTGAGAAAAGAGGTTATCCGCCTGATCAGACGATGGAATGCCGACATCGTAATAAGCCATAGGCCCAACGACTATCATCCCGACCACAGGAATGCCGCTATTCTCGTTCAGGACGCGGCTTATATGGTTATTGTGCCAAATGTGGTTTCCGACACGCCCCCATTAAAGAAAAATCCTCTTTTCCTTTATGCGCAGGACAACTTCCAGAAACCCTATCCCTTTCGACCGGATATCGCCATTGATATTTCAGATGTCCTGGATCAAAAGATATTTGCCATGGCTGCCCATGAATCTCAATTTTTTGAATGGCTCCCTTGGACAAATTCAATTGAAGCACCCGCGGACAAGGAGGAAAGAATTGAATGGCTCAAAATTTCCCGGGCAGTACCTATCACTCCTCCTGTGAGGGAATCGCTTGTCAAATGGTATGGAAAAGAAAAGGCCAGTGCCGCAACTGCTGCAGAGTCATTCGAAATTTGCGAGTATGGGAAAAAACCGACGGAAGAGGAAATAAGAAAATTATTTCCCATGTTGCAATAACGCCATATTGGCTATCGTTGACAGCAATCGGTTGATGGAGAATCCTTTCTATTGTCACACTTTCTCTTTATCATTCATTATGAATCAGCATCGTTCAAAAAGTTTTTTTGTCTCACTCCTTCTTTTGCCAATATCGGCTGTTGCTATCGCCCAGGAATCTGTTCCTGCATCAGGAAAAACAACAACAGAGCAGCCAGCGGAGATTTGGAAGCCACAACCAAGAGAAGTTACCCCAGGAAAAAATTGCTGCGACCAACCTGTAACAGCTCCGTCGGACGCTATAATTTTGTTTGACGGAAAAGATTTGTCGCAGTGGGAAAGTGTCAATGGAGGAGAGGCAAAATGGCCTGTGGCGGACGGCATTGTCACCGTAAATAAAAAAATGGGGAATATCTGCACAAAAGATAGTTTTCGGAATTTTCAGTTGCATATCGAATGGAAAATACCCGTGGAGGTACAAAACGGCACTCATACCCAACATCGGGGTAATAGCGGCATTTTCCTGCAGGGTAGGTATGAGATCCAGATTCTGGACAGTTATCGGCATGCTACCTATATTGACGGGCAGGCGGGAAGTATTTATAAACAATATCCCCCTTTGGTCAATGCCATGAATCCACCCGGCGAATGGAACCTGTACGATATCATCTATACGGCCCCCACCTTCACCGAAGATGGAAATTTCCTGACCTACCCCACAGTTACGGTGCTTCATAATGGGGTATTAATTCAAAATCATTCCATCATCAATGGTAAGACTAAACATGGCGACGGACCGATCATCTTACAGGCACATCGTGACAAAACTACCTCCGAGGTCAGTTTTAGAAATATTTGGATCAGGGAATTGTAGAAAGATAATGGGTGCTCATACGGTGGGTACATGAAAGAGCAGATCGATCAAAATGCTCGATTGGGAAGTTTGATTACTTTTAATTTTAAATTTGGACAAGAATGGCTATTAACAGGAGAGATTTTATTAAATCATCGTCGGTGTTGGCTGCCGGGATGGCAACAGTTCCGATGTTTGCTAATTCATCACTTGGGCATCTATCTGCTAATGACACAATCAATGTAGCACTGATCGGATGTAGAAGGGGGTGGAGTGTTTTGTTGAAATTTTTCTCACATAAAAACGTGCGCTGTCTTGCGTTGTGTGACGTCAAACAGGATCTTTTGGCGGAGAAGGCGGCATATATTGCGGAGAAATATGGCAAAAAGCCCGATCTATATACCGATTATCGTAGGGTGCTGGAACGGAAAGAGATCGATATCGTGATTATCGCCACACCGGATCATTGGCACTGTTTGCAGTTTGTTGACTCTTGCAGGGCGGGAAAAGATATTTATCTAGAGAAGCCAATCGCCAACAGTATCGCCGAATGTGAGATAATGGTCGATGTGGCGAAAAAAAGTAATGTCATCGTACAAGTAGGGCAACAACAACGAAGCGATACACTTTGGATTGAAGCAATGGATTATTTGAAATCGGGGACATTGGGCCGCATCGGAAGAATACACGCATGGGCAAATTTCAGTTATGGGGCTATGCGCCCTCCTGTACCTGACTCACCTGCACCAGAAACCCTGGATTACGATATGTGGTTAGGGCCCGCCCCGAAGATGCCTTTCAACCAACGCCGTTTCGGTTGGCGTATGTTTTGGGACTATGGTGGTGGACTAATGACCGACTGGGGGGTTCATTTGCTGGATATGGGGTTGTGGGCAATGGACATCAAAACCACACCTTTACAAACTTTGGCAGCAGGAGGGAAATTTCTACATCCTGAAGGAGCCCATGAAACCTTCGACACGCTGAATATTACCTACCAGTTCAAGGATTTTGTGATGACGTGGGAAAATAATGGCGGAGTTGACACAGGACCATACGGTAAAAATTATGGCGTTCTGTTCCGGGGTACCAACGGCAGCTTGGTCGCCGATCGCCAGAGTTGGAAAATTTATCCCGAAGGAGAGAAAATACCGGTCGTTGAAGTGGCTTCCGACCAACGGGATTTGCAAAATCATGTCGATAATTTTCTCCATTGCGTCAAAAACCGCAATCCGGAGACCGCATGCACCATTGAGAACGGCAGCCTTTGCGCCAAATATGCCCATCTGGGGAATATCGGGGCACGCATGGGAGGGGGAGCTTTGATTTATGATGAACAGACGAGAAAATTCAATATAGCTGAAGCAGATAAGTACCTGAAACCGGACTACCGAAAGCCTTGGCTATTTCCCACTGAAAGTAGTGCTGTCTTGTAACCCTATTTTAGTCGACGCCACTATCCGGGGCAGTACCGGATTTGGCGTAATACTCTTAGGGACAAGCCTTTCTTTCACCAAAGAGACCTCGTGACCACTGGGATGTCCTATTATCTCTGTCAGAATTCCAATAATATTGTGGAAGTAGCAGGAGGTTCTAAGCCCTCCGTTATACCATGCCGAAAATGGAGAACCGTCACGCTGGGTATAACCCGGTTTACCCTCTCGGTTTAATCTGTTTTGCATTGCAGCACCAACTGCATCGATACTGGTAACCAGAAGTGGGTCGAAGACATAGTTAAAAGGATCGCGATAAGGGGCGCCGGCAAGCACAATACCTTTAAGCGATCCACTCTGATGGTGGTTATATACAATCTGAGGTATCCAGTCATGAAACATAATATGCACCATATTCTCTGTCTCCTTCATTGCAAACATAAAGAAGTCTCGGTTATTGTCATGCCCCACATACTTATGGTACATTTTTGGAAGCGGCGTCCAAGTGCGTTTCTCAGGAACCGGATTGGCCATATATAAATCACCAACCAGCTCATGCCCATCAGGATTGGCATGCACCAGCAATACCACCACCTTATCCAGAATTTCGAGCGTCTCTCTATCCTCTCTGCTGGCCAGCTGGTATGCGGTCTCAATCAGTTGATGAATCGAGACGGTCTCCGTTGAGTGAATTCCCCCATCTATCCACACCACCGCCTTCCCCTCTCTTGAGAGATTCAAAGCCTCTTCCTGATCAATTTCGGCTCTCGCCATCGTTTGCGATATAGTTCTATACTCCTCAAGATTAGCCAGATTCTCGGGTGAGGAGACAATCAACATATACTGTCTACGTCCCTCTTCAGTCTCACCTATATCTACCATCTTAACCCTTGGAGAGTTCTCTGCAAGCTTTTTAAAGTATTGCTCACTATCGCGGTAGTTGGTCAGGCAGTAATCATCACCTATATTAAACCCCCAATGTTCTTTTGGTGTAGGCACTCTCTGCGCGGAGAGAGTAAAATTGATCAATGGGAGCAATAGAACCACCCATAAATAGGCCCTCTCAACTATTCTTCTCTTTCTCTTTATCATCTCCTTTTTTTCTCTTTTCCTCACAATATCAACATTCAGGGGGATTGTTTCTTAAGATATTGACAACCAACAGCTCAAAAAAAAGCAGGGGAGGAAACCCCTGCAGATTGAACGGTCTAAAATTTACTCGCCACCCCCTCCTTTTATTGGGAAAATACGACGCATCGTATCAGCAAATATTGCCCCCATACGTTGTTGAATATACTGGTCAGTACCTCTCTCGGGATGCCATCCGTAGGTCACCCCGTCGATCTCCTGTGTATCTTTTGAGAGGAGTCGGCTTATCGGTTCCTTCGTAACAGGATGTCGCACCTCTTTTGAGAAGCCTATATATTTATCAAACTCAACCAGCGGTAATCCCCATTTTTGGGCCAACATTCTCACACTGCCATTATAGGTCTCTCTGGCATCATGCCAATCGGTACATAACACAATAACTGGCGGCTTCCCGCTTCTGCTGTTATAATATTTGGAATTCTCATTAAACTTGAGATTGTAACAATCAGTATAGAACCGCTTTATAACATAGTCGAAAGCAGCGGCATAGTTCTCCTTATTAAGAGGGGTCTCATAGTCGCTGTACTCCTCCTTCAACTGAGACTCATCAAACACATCCCTGTTGTGAACCTGCATAATGACCAACGCATCTATATCGTCGAGCTCTTCCGTTGTGTAGAGGGTGCCGTCGATGATACGGTTTGCGGTGTGGGCAATTGCTTCACTCCCTTTTGCCCGGTTAAGCGCCGTTACATTTAATATATCACAGCCAACCTCAAACCAGCCGTTTGTTGGCGATGCAAAAGATGCTCCGGAGAGCAAAAAGGTAAATTGCTTTTTCTCAGCTTCCTGCGCAGACAGAGAGAGGCTGAAAAACAGAGAGGCAATCACCAAGCTGACATAAATAATTTTTCCTTTTCTCATAATATTTTTTTATTGAAACAATTCAACACTGACCGTTATTTCTTCTGTGAGGCAATAATTTGCAATCTACTTCCTATCATTGGGCCAGAAAATCGAGCATCTGTTTACGCACCTCTCTAAAATAGGTGACACTGTTGTCGTAGCTGTTCATCTCAAGGATGATGCTGCTCACAATTCTGTTGGCTCTGGCGGGGTCCTTAGCTTCAACCATTTTCAACAACTGATAATCATCAATTCCATCCCTCATAGTTTCAAACCTTATCGAGCTATATAGCTTTCTGTATCCCGGGTAAATGATACAAATATCTCCGGCAGGAAGCCTTCCACTGTCACGTGAGCCATCGACATACAATTGATTTTTTACCCAATAATTTAGTCCCCAGTGCAGATATCCGGTAGCATCATATTTATAGTTAATCCAGTGTAGATATCTGGTCTGAATAAGCGGAAGCTCGATAAAACGATTTGCATAATTATTCTGCGGACCTACACAAGTATAAAACCAGACCTCATTCCCCTTTTCCTTCAGCTCTCTGTAGAAGTTGTAATCTTTATGGAACACCCCAAGCTCAGGCACCCATACATCTATTGTTCCATCAAGCTCTTTAGATGTCAGCACCGCCTCAAAAATCTTTACTCCGGGAAGATGTTTCTTCAAATAGCTGCTAATCTTACTGTAAGACTCCACATTCTCCTTTGCGGCAGTTGGTTCATCTGCAATATGCTGCATATATCTATCTAACCAACCTCTCTTTTCGAGATGCTCTCTGAAGGCAGGTAAGAACTGATTCAAGAAGTTATCGGTTCGCTCATCATCAATTGGCAGCATTACAAACCTAAGACCATTCTCCACCTTGAGCGGATTGATACCGCTCTTCATCTTTCTTGTCTCCTCACTGTCGGGAAGTGGCAGCTCCAGGTAGAAGGGGGAATTCCATCCTGCGGATCGCCACGCCAGATGGCCACCCTCTATCCGTTCCAAAGGAGCATACCGATCAAAAATCTCCACCTCCCTGTCAAATCTTGAGAAATCGAAGCTATATTCTCCCTCCTTATAACTATATTGAGTAAGCCAGACGGGAAATATCCTATGCACATTCTGTCGATGCGACACCATCATCTCGGCATGCATCTCAACCAGCTCCCAATAAAGATCAGAATACTGCTCTACAGGTTGGTTATTATTAAGTCTGGAGAGAGAAGCGGCATTAAAATGTGACGACCAGTTGGTCACCAGTAAAGGTGATTTCTCCTCCAAGGTTATAGGGTAAACCCGAATATAAAACTCTCTCTTCCATTTCTTAGTAGAGAATCCGCTCTTCCCCTTAATAATCACCTCTCCTCTGTAGAGCCCAGGTTCGGTATCTCGATCGATAGGTATGGAAACCCAGAGAGGTTGTACTTCTCCCGGTTTTACCGAAAATAGTGAATCATCAATAATGGGATCGGGAAAATAATCAGAGGCCGACCTGATTATCTCTCTCGAAGGGCTCAGGTATGATCTACCCACTCTTACATACCCTACCCAGCCTGCTTCCGCTCCCGAGATAGAGTGAGCCCCCTCTTCTGACACCACCTTTGACACTTCCGCCTTCAGGTCGGTAAGCGCTTCATGCGCCTGAAGCACTATCTGAAGCGAGGTCACCTCACCTCGCACCGCCAAAATGGTATCCGGTTCATCTACAAAATAGGTTCGCTCTTTCAGAACCTTATAGAGGGGATCGATCTGATAAAGTGTGGCGCTCTCTCTACTACTACATGAGAAGAGCACTGCGGCAAAAGCCGTTAAGAGTGCTAAATTGAAACTATTTTTCATAACTCATATTGCCGCACCATACAACGATACGGCAAAAAAACCAAATTTATAATTGTTTGTCTTATCTATTCATTATTTTATCTATCGCTACACGCAGGTTCTCAGCCCCTTCCGGAGCTATACGGGTTACCTGAACCTCATATCCACCTTCATCATACGCTTCAGGTGTAGGTATATAACCTGCTGCATACTCACTGTATCCCGCCACCGCAACAAAAAGATCGGGTCGGGCAGCCTTCGCCCTGAGCTGATAATCAACAAAACATTCACCCGGCAGTGTTAAAATTCTCACATCACCCAGTTTTATACAGTTCAGCAACACCGTATAATCCTGTTTGCCAAACCTCTCAACAAATGCTACCCTTCTAACATTCTTCTTAAGCCACTCGTTATCTTTGCTCTTTTTCCATTCAGCCACCTCGTCGAGACATGCCTGAGTAGGGGTCAACCTTACAGGCTCATCAATCCAATCTATATCAGCCGCCACAATCGGGTTCTTCTCTGTTGCCTCCCAAGCGCGCTTCATACCGTCGGCAAGCCGATTGGCAAGAATGCCGCGATTTACCTTTGAGCCATCATTATACTTCCCTGCAGCAATATCTCCACCGGCGCCATTAAAGTGGACATGAAGTGCTTCCGGGACCTCCAACTCCCTCAAAAAACGGGCAACCCCGGGAAAATCGGGATTTGCAATACCTGTGCGATAGTAGCTCTGCGGATGACAAGCGTAAAAACTGAGTACCGCCACCGGAACATCTCCACTCCAGAAGCTGACAAGCGAAACGATGGGATCTATCACCCCCTCCGGTGCCTTACGAAGGGCTTTAGTTTTGCCGGTAGAGTATCTGACACCTGTCACAACACCCTCCTTGCCAAATATTCTCCTGTTGGAGGCAACCTGACAAACCGGTGCTTCACCCTGCCCTATATCCGTCAGAGGAAGAGCCTCCTTGAGTGACTCCTCTATCGCTCGCTCTAAACGCTCCGCAACAAGATAGTCGAGTTTGCTATCATAGCTCTCAGCATCTAACCCGGCATCGAGCAGAAGTTTTTCACACGACATATCCGATCTTGGCGCATCATGCTGATGGATAGCATGTACCGATACCCTGCCGGGAACAGTTCCTGCTGCCTTGGCAAGCCTTTCCTTAAAAAAGGTTTGACTCTCATTACCCACACCTATCCAGTCAAACGAACAGAGCACTATCGGTTGATCTATTCCGCTTATTACGATTCCTCGCGCACGGAGCGACAGATCCCAGCTCTTTTTAGCCACATCATAAGCCATTGGCGAACCAATCTCGGGAGATGCATCCACATCAAAAACAGAGATCATAGCTCCTCCGCCTTCACCTCCCTTGCTATCCTCCGCAAAAAGCAGAGCAGATGGGAAGATGAACAAAAATAATGATAGAAGTTTGAACATTTTACGACTCATAATATTTTTTTTAAAATAGATAGTCAGCACTGTAATAACAATAATTATTCTTTTCATGATCTCGTTACTTCATTTGAAGTATTATTTCAATTACATTATTTTATCAAAGGTGGAGTGTATTTGCTTTTTTCTATCCTTTTTTTGCGCAAAACATCCTTCAAAAAACGTCAATACATGAACAAATTACTATAAAACAACGGGCAAGCACTCCCCCACGACGTCTTTTGAGGAGAACATTTCGCGAATTAACACCGAAGACAATTCGAAACACATATCTTTGTAATCCATTCAAATACAGAATTTTTTGAAATGACGCGGTAAATGGATATTTTATCCTGAAGATATATTAAACTAAAGACTCAAAACAATATCATAATAAAACAAATGAAAAGGTCAAGAAGAAGTTTTCTGAAAACTGCCACTGCCTCATCGTTGCTGTTAGGAACGGGTGGCGTATTATCCGGGGCTTTGGTCACAGGATGCAGTAAAGGTCTCTACCCCCAAAAAAGTGCCGATGGGTCATCGCCATATTATGACCGGGAGATCACCACCATCTGCAAGGCGGACAAGCATTTCCCCCGCCATAGCGAAGCGTCGATCATTGAACTCAAAGACTCCTCCCTTCTTTTAGCATGGATGCGGTTTGAAGAAAGTCCTTTCGGGTCAGGCGACAGGGCACCAAGCAACATCGC
>JAAYFR010000341.1 GCA_012728155.1 Bacteroidales bacterium
CGGCTTCCCCGAATCGTGACAGGAGAGGCCCCACGATCATGATGGAGCCGCGCATGGAAGCGCTCTTTTCCATGAAATCGGTTGACCGGGTATAGGCGAGATCGATCTTTTCCGCCTTGAAGGAGTAACTTTCTCCGCTCAGTTTTCTTACAACCACTCCCATATCCGAGAGCAGCGCGATGAGATTCTGCACATCCAGGATGTCGGGTACGTTTTCTATGATCACTTCCTCTTGTGTAAGTAGGGTGGCACAAATCACCTGCAGGGCCTCATTCTTGGCTCCTTGTGGGGTGATTTCCCCTTTGAGGCTGCATCCGCCTTCAATGATAAATGATGACATATCGATCGTTTTTTTCGTTAATAAATACCCACTTCCGGTTCGAGTAGCAGGCCGAATTGTTGCTGCACTTCCTGTTGTATCTTATGCATAAAATCTACGATTTCACTCCCGCTTTCGGTGCCGTAGTTCACAATAATCAGTGAATGATGGGTGTAGGTTCCTACCATCCCTTCCCGCTTCCCTTTATACCCGGCTTTGTCGATCAGGAAAGCCGCCGATGTCTTGAATGTTCCTTCTCCCGCATTGTAGATTGGGGCATCAGGCAATTTCTGTTGTAATTGAACCTTTTCTTCCTCTGTGAGGATGGGGTTTTTGAAAAAACTTCCGGCATTCGCCAACACTTTGTAATCGGGCAGTTTCCGGTTGCGGATACGGATAATGGTCTCCCGTACCTGCATGAGGGTGGGAGAGGGTATCCCCTCCAGTTCGCGACGCAAGTCGATATATTTCTCCTTGTATTGAAACGATTTTTCCAGCTTGAAAACCACGGAGGTGATCACGTAGAGTCCGGTACGTTTGAAGATGCTGTCGCGATAACCGAATTGGCACTTTTCGTTGGAGAACTCCTGATAATCGCCTGTCTGTAGTGCAATCGTCTTTACCTTGGCAATCACATCCCTCGCCTCGGTACCATAGGCTCCGATATTCTGTACCGGGCTTGCACCTACTGAACTGGGGATAAGCGACAGGTTTTCGATGCCGGCATAACCATTTTTCACACAATAGGCTACAAACTCATCCCAATCCTCGGCGGCACCAGCCTCAATTTCTACAAAATCGTCAGTTTCCGACAAGATATGGATACCTTTTATGGCCGGTTTGATGACCAACCCATCGAAATCTTTCGTGAAAAACAGATTGGACCCGCTCCCGAGTACCAGTTTTTGTTCGTCGGGGAAAGTGCGGGTTATCTCCGAAAGCTCCGCCATAGAGACTGGCTCACAAAACATTTTAGCCGTCGCTTTCGTCCGGAAGGAGTTGTATGGTTGTAGTTGTTCGTTATATCTGATGATCATTACGGGAAGAGGTGTAGGATCGAAATGCAAATATAACGAAAGCCGAGAGAAAGGCCAAACTTGTTGGAGCTTTTTCGAGGCGCATCCGATATTCTGAAATGTTGCGAATCCTATCCAATTTCCCGCCAACTGATAAATTTCCCGGTCGATAATTTATGTAAATCTATAAGTCGACTTTATGAATTGCATAATTTTTTTTATTATAACCTCCAAATCAATTTCAAGGATCTGAAAGTGCCCGGGAGTTGATGCAAAAGGATAAACTGCGAGAGTTGGCAGTTGTGCTTACCGAAACAATTCGTAAGAACGCTACCATCGATTGGACCATCAAAGAGAGTGTAAAAGCAAAACTGAAAGTTTCCGTCAAGCGCTTACTCAGGAGATACGGGTATCCGCCTGATATGCAGATGCTGGCCACCGAAACTGTGTTGAGGCAGGCGGAAATGATTGCCGAAGAGTTGACAAGAAATAGATGATGCCGGATACCGTTTAAATACCGAAGTAGAAGAGGTCGGAAAAGGAGTCTATTTTTATTTGGTCCAAAAATAGGACAGGCAGATTTATCGCTTCGAGTATGAAAAAAATGGCAGTCATAAAAAATAGACCGTAAATTCCTCCGGAGATATGTGCCGAGTGGTTGATACGCCCTGCCTGTTTCCTGTCGAGATAAAAGGAGACCAGCAGGAAAATGATGGCGAAAAGAAAGGCGGGGAGCATGACCGGAATAAACATGATTCCCATGAAATTCATCGGGTTGACCAACACATAGGCAAAAACTATGGCCGAAACTGCTCCGGAAGCGCCAAGGCTCCGGTAAGCACGGTTGTTCTTCTGCTTGAAATAGGTTGGAAGGATGGATACTGCCAATGAGGAGATATAGAGGAGAATAAAACAGGTGGAGCCGGTGCTGCTGCCGAGCGCCGACTTGCATATCCTTTCCACATCCATCCCGAAAAAATAGAGGGTAAACATGTTGAAAATGAGATGGGGGTAGTCGGCGTGAATCCCTCCATAGGTGAAAAGCCTGTACCATTCTCCTGCCTTGACCTTTTGCGGGTCAAATATCAGATTGTCCATCAGGTTGTTCTCCCTGAAAGCATTGATGGATAACAGGAGTGTGAAAATGATGATAATAATGGTGATCATGCTGTCAACTCCTGTAGATCAAAAAGACGGTCGGTTTCTTATGCACATCGGGCAGTTTTCCTTTCCATGCTTTTACAGTTTTGGTTACGATGGATTCATCCTCGCAGGAGATGTTCATGGCAATACATAGCCGGGTCTGCGGTTTACAGTGCTGTAGTATATCTTCTGCCAGTTTGAGGTTGCGGTAAGGCGTTTCAATAAAGAGTTGGGTCTGCTCTTCGTTGTATGCCCTTGCTTCCAATTGTTTCAGTTTCTTTGCCCGTTCACCTGCGTCGATTGGGAGGTAACCATGGAAGGCAAAACTCTGCCCGTTGAATCCGGAAGCCATGACCGCCATCAGGATGGAAGAGGGCCCTACCAACGGGACCACCTTATATCCTTGCTGTTGTGCAATAGCTACCACATCGGCACCGGGATCGGCCACGGCAGGACAACCGGCCTCGGAAATCACTCCCATGCTTTCGCCCGACTTCATGGGCTGCAGGTAACCGGCGATTTGGGTGGGATCGGTATGCTTGTTCAACTCATAAAAGGTGAGGCCTTCGATATCGATATCGGGATTGCACTTTTTCATAAATCGGCGTGCCGATCGTATGTTCTCCACGATAAAATATTTCAGACCGAATACTACGGCACTGTTGTAGGAAGGGATCACTTTTTCGATGGGTGTATCACCCAACGTGACGGGAATTAAATAAAGCGTTGGGTTCTTCATTGCTTGTTCGTCGACATTTTGATTGCAGAAATTGCGTTTGGGTGCAAAAATAGCGAAAATAGGGGGAAGAGGAGATGCTTTTTGGTATATATCTTATAAATAGTTTGGCTGAAGCTGGATTTAATCTGATCAAAATGGTACTTTTGCAAATTAATACATTTTCAGAATTATGACTACAACGACGGCCAAACATCCCAAAGGGCTCTATTTCGTCTTTTCAATTTCCATCGCCGAACGGTTCGGATACTATGGCATGCGCGCACTGTTCGTGCTGTATATGATCAATGCGTTGATGATGGATAAGGAACTTTCAGCACTTGTCTATGGCAACTATACCGGATTGGTTTACCTTACGCCGCTGATTGGCGGTTATGTGGCCGACAAATATTGGGGGATGCGCCGCTCTACCTTCTGGGGTATTGTCCTGATGGTGATCGGACAATTATTGATGTTTTTCAGCGCCCTCAATTTTCAACATCCTGAGCCGGCACGGTGGCTGATGTACTCGGGATTGGGATTTCTGATTTTTGGAAATGGTTTCTTTAAGCCCAATGTCTCCACCTTCGTGGGGCAGCTCTATGAACCGGGTGACAGGAGGCTCGACTCCGCCTATACCATCTTTTATATGGGGGTGAACCTTGGCGCGTTTGCCGCACCCCTTATCTGTGGATTTCTGGGCGATACGGGCAATCCCGCCGATTTCAAATGGGGATTCCTCGTGGCAGCGTTGGTCTCGGTGGTCTGC
>JAAYFR010000342.1 GCA_012728155.1 Bacteroidales bacterium
ATATAATCTTTACCCACGATTTCCGAAGCGTGGGCAATCACCTCTTCCGGAATCCCTGTCTTGCGGGCAATTTCCACAGCAAACGAACTCCCTGGATTGCCGATAGCGAGTCGAAATAGCGGTTGCATCTCATGACGGTCGTAAAGCATGGCTCCGTTCACCACTCCTCTATTTTCGTTGGCATAATGTTTCAGATTCTGGTAATGGGTAGTGATCACGCCAAACGATTGACGGCGGTTGAATCTGTCGAGCAATGCTTCGGCGATGGCTGCCCCTATCCGGGGTTCGGTTCCACTTCCAAATTCATCGATAAGCAGTAGCGATTGATCGTTGCAATGTTTCTCGAAAAATTTCATGTTTAGCAAATGAGAACTATAGGTGGAGAGGTCATTCTCTATGGATTGCTCATCCCCTATGTCGATAAAGATATCGTTGAATATCCCCACTTTAGAGTTCTCTTTAAGTGGGATCAACAAGCCGCATTGCACCATATATTGTAATAGTCCCACTGTTTTCAGGCAGACCGATTTTCCACCTGCATTAGGGCCGGAGATCACCAAAATTCGGTTATCTCCTTCAAGAGTAATATCGAGCGGTATGATTTTCCGTTGTTGTTTCTTGAGTGCCAAGTACAGCAGTGGATGAATTGCTTCTACCCAATCGATTTGCGGCTTGTTGTCGATAGAGGGCTTGACACCTCCAATCAGCGTGGCAAAAGCTGCCTTGGCTTGGATAAAATCGATCTTTGCCAGAAATTCGTACGATTCGAGTAGGTCGCGCAGAAATGGACGCAGCCAATCGGTAAATGCAACAAGTATTTTGATGATTTCTCGTCGTTCGTCCGCTTCCAGCTCACGGATACGGTTGTTGGCTTCCACCACCTCCGACGGTTCGATAAATACTGTTTTTCCTGAGGCCGATTCATCGTGTACAATTCCTTTGATCTTCCGTTTGTGGGAAGGGTTTACCGGAATTACCAGACGTCCATCCCGCATACTGGGAGAGACATCCTTATCTACATACCCTTCGGCCTGTGCCCTTCGAAGGATGGCATTCAGGCTTTTAGAGATACCATTCATGGTGGAGGCAAGTTCTCGCCGTATTTCGGACAATCGAGGTGAAGCGTGGTCTTTTATCTGTCCGAACCCATCCAATATCCCATCTATTTTTTTGACAATCTCCGGGAAGTCCAACACTTCACCTGCCAACGCAAACAGATGGGGATATTCAGGTGTTTTTTCTTCATCACGCCGTAAAAATGCCACAATCCCATTGATGGTCTGCAGGGAGCGACGCAATTCAAACAGGGCGCTTTGCTCTATCCACGCCCCTTCCATCCGGATACGTTTCAATACCGGACGCATATCATAAAAGTGGTCGGTAGAAAACGAATCCTCTTCTTCCCTGATACGGATAAACTCTTCGGTCTGACAAAGTAACGACTCTATCTCACGATGAGAAATAGAAAAACGCATCTCCACCACCTTTTCCTTTCCGAGCGTGCTCAGGCACCGTTCCGAAAGCAGTTGGCGCACTTTCTGGAACTCTATTTTCTGTTCGAAATTATCGGGATAGATCATATCGATTATTGCTATCGGGTATAAAACAGCTTTAAGGCTACAAAATTACAATTATAAACCGATATTTTACCACTATGCTGTTGCAGGATTCAAAAAGATATACTACTTTTGCACCTCGAATTCGAGAGGATAGCTCTCATTTTTTTGTTGGCGAGATAGCTCAGTTGGTTAGAGCGCATGATTCATAATCATGAGGTCGGGGGATCATGCCCCCCTCTCGCTACAGGATAGAAGAACAATGTAATTGAGGTGGTTGAGAGGTTCTCGGCTGCCTCTTTGTCTATATAATAGTTTTATCTTTGCTGTGTGTGTGTGGTATCTCATTTCTAATCACTTTATAATTGAATTATTACAATGTTGAAAGAGGAGCGTCATAAAATAATTATGAAGGAGATCAATCTCCATCATAAAGTGTTGTCTGTTGATTTAAGTACCATACTAAATGTATCTGAAGACACCGTCAGAAGAGATTTGAAGGAGCTGGCAGAGGAAGACAGAATCATAAGGGTACATGGAGGGGCTATCAGTAAATCCTTAGTACGCCCTTTTGTGGCCGACAATAATATCTATGCACATGAAGAAAAGAAGAAAATTGCATCGAAAGCACTCTCTTTGTTGCAGAATAATATGACATTGCTTTTTGAAGGTGGCACTACTATTCTGGAATTTGCCAATCAACTTCCGAAGAATATGAATCTTACCATATTCACGGTCAGTCCCCAAGTTGCCATCATTTTGTCCGATTTCGAAAATATCAATGTATATACAATTGGGGGTAAATTAAATAAAAACGCCAATATACATACTGGTGCCAGCGTTATTAATGATATTTACAATGTGAAATATGATATCTGTTTTATGGGGGTAAATGCAATTTCTATCGAAAACGGCATCACGGATATGGAATGGGAAACAATCCAGGTGAATAAGGCGATGATAAAAGCATCAAACCAGACAGTATTATTG
>JAAYFR010000343.1 GCA_012728155.1 Bacteroidales bacterium
AGGAAAATTACCGGTGGATTCTTGAGGAACAGCCGTGCGATGGCAATCCGTTGCTGTTGACCGCCGCTCAGATTAAAAGCATCAGCTTCATACCCTTCAGGGAGTAAAAGCACCTGGTCATGTAGAAAAGCCCTTTTCGATGCTTCAATCACCTCTTCTCGGGTAGCATTGAGTTTCCCGTAAAGGATATTATCATAGATCGTCCCTTTAAAGATATGGTTCTTCTGCAATACCAAACCGATATTGTTCCGTAACGATCCATTTTCATAATCTTCCAGATCCACTCCATCCAACAAAATCTTTCCGCTATCGGGCTTATAGAATTTACAAAGGAGATTGATCAGGGTGCTCTTACCGGCACCGCTTAATCCCACAACAGCTGTGGTCTCACCTTTTTTTAGGGAGAGATTGATATTCGAGAGGGCTTGCTTCCCGTTTGGATAGGTGAAAGTCACATCACGCACTTCAAACTGTCCCTTTACATTTTCGGCCCTGATATTACCACCTACTTCCACTGCGTCATCGTTGGAAAGCACTTCAAAAAAGCCATCGGCATAGATCAGGGCATCGTTCACCTGATCGTAGATACGATGTAACTGGCTGATGGGAGCCGACACATTCCGGAAAAGCATGATATGCATCATGATGGCTCCTATGCCCATCTGCCCATCAAGTACGAGAAACACGGTCAGGATGATGATAAGCACCACTCCTATCTGCTGGATAAATGATTTCAGGCTCTCGTAGACATAACTTGTCCGTCGGGTCTGTAACTGGTTATTCAACATCTCCATCTGCACAGCATATTGTTTTTTCCCTTCCGGCTCTTCACGCACGAAACTCTTGATCACCGTGATCGAATCGATGATATTGATCAGTCCGTGGTTCTTGCGTTCACGCTGTCCACGCAACTGGATACGCCACCCCTTCAACCGGCCGGCTTGTCGCTGGCTCACATAGAAGTAAGCAGGTACAATAACCGTTGCAAGTAATCCCACATATAGGTTGGCGTTATACATCACCACCAGGGCTATGATAGCTGTGGAGAACAATGGAAGTATGTCGAGGAAGAAGTTCTGTACCAGTCCGATAAGACTCTCTATTCCTCTGTTAATCCTGGTCTGTAACAATCCCGTCTGATTGTCCGGTTCGGAGAAAAACGACATTTTATAACTCAATATCCTCTCTACCGATGCTTGAGACAGGTCGCTTCCCACTTTGATACGGATTTTCTCACCGAAATATTTTTGCCCAAACTGGATGCCTATATTCAACAATTCATTGGCCAGCATGATGGTGGAAATAATCAACAGCAACCTCATTCCGTTCTGAAACGGATCGGGCTGCCGGAGCAGTTCTTCCACCCGGTTGATCGTCTCATTCACCAAGAGAGGGTTTACCTGGGCAGCAAACGATCCGATCAGTGTGAGAAAAAGGGTTCCACCGATCATCCTTCTGTAAGGCTTTACAAAGGGAATCAGATTTCGAAAAAGTGCTTTAAATGACTGGGAGTAAGTTTCTTTATTAATCATCGGCAATTGGACTTTATAAAACTGGAAGGGTTTAAATCAAGATAATTATATTTCAAATTGATCAATGCAACACCTCTTTTAAGAATAATTTGCTATCTTTGAAGCCAAAATAGTTTCAATTTCATCAGACTATTAGATTATATCCACCTCAAGCAATATGAATAGTGAACAAAAGAATAACCTGTTGCTTTCCCTTGCACAACTTTTGGCGTTGCACAGGGCGAGAATTATGGAGGCCAATGAAGCCGATATGCATGCCTTTCCCGGCATGGATGAATCGATGAAAGATCGCCTCAGAGTGGATGACAAGAAGATCGACGGAATGATCCGTTCATTGGAAGAGGTGGCATCACTGCCCGATCCGGAGGGAAAAATCCTATATGAGTTCATCCGGGAAGACAAGCTGCGTGTCGTCAATCAGACAGTGCCGTTCGGTACTATCCTGATCATCTATGAATCACGCCCCGACGTCACCATCGAGGCGGCAGCAACCGCCTTTAAGGCTGGCAACCATATCCTGCTGAAAGGGGGAAAAGAGGCGCGTCAGACCAACCTCTTGCTTACGGCGTTATGGCAGCAGGCGCTTACTGAACAAAATATCAAGACAGATTATATACAATACCTCGACCTATCACGCGAGGATACACAACGTCTTATCAGGGAAAACAGCCACCGGGTAGATCTGATTATCCCCCGCGGGGGAGAAGGATTGATTCAATTTGTACGGGAGAATGCTTCGGTTCCGGTGATTGTGAGTGGTAGAGGAAATAATTTTCTCTATGTGGATGATCGTTCCGATTTCGAAATGGCAGTCCAACTCATACTGAATGGGAAAAAACGTGTCAGCGTTTGTAATGCAATTGACAAGGTATTGCTTCACAAAGATCTCGACAAGTTAGCGGAGAAACTCTCTACCCTGGTAACGCACCTCACTGAAAAAGGTATCGAAGTGTGGGGGAACAAAAAAATTGCATCCCTTTGCAATGGTATCAAGATAGAAAATGATGCCGCTACGCTTTGCGAGGAGTACCTCGCCCCCAAATTATACCTCTCCCTTGTGGGTGGAATAGATGATGCCATCGATATGATCAACCGTTATTCCGGTGGACATACGGCAGTAATTGTCACCAGCGATGCGGCAAAAGCTGCCGAATTTATGGAACAGGTCGATTGTGCCGCGGTCTACCACAACGCCTCATCCCGTTTTACCGACGGAGGCCAGTTTGGTGTAGGTGCGGAGATCGCCATCAGCACGCAAAAACTTCATTTCCGGGGTCCGCTGGGTGCGCAGGAGCTGGTGACCAACAAATGGTTCGTCTATGGGGATGGACATGTGAGGGAGTGAGTTGAGAAATGAGAAATGAGAGCCGGGAGATAAGACAAAATGAAAAAGAAACTGATCATAAAAATAGGGACCTCCACGTTGACGGCCGGAACAAACCGGATATCATTTGCTGTAATCGAAAGCCTGGCACGCCAAATTGTGGAATTAAAAAAAGAATACGATATCGTAATTGTCTCGTCAGGTGCAATTGCCACGGCAAGACAGTTTGTCGAGATCAACGGATGCAACAAACAGGTTGATTCCAAACAGGCGTTGGCAGCTATCGGACAAACCAAACTGATGGAATTGTACGACACTATTTTCAGTACATTCGGGTTGAATATCGCGCAGATATTGCTGACTTACCGCGATTTTGAAAATCCGGTAGCCAACGAGAATACCCGTAACACCATCAAACGTCTCTGGCAGGTGGATTATATTCCTATTGTCAATGAGAACGACACTGTCTCCATTGAAGAGATAATGTTGGGAGATAACGACAAGCTCTCGGCACTGGTAGCGGCAATTACCGAGGCGGATCTTCTGGTACTTGTCTCCGATATCGACGGTATTTTCGACCGGAACCCCCACCTGCATACCGATGCACAGTTGATCGCCGAAGTGACCGATTTAAACTCCATCAAAGAGTATATCGAGGAAAAGGAGTCGTTGCTTGGCACCGGTGGCATGTCGTCCAAGGTACATGCAGCCGAAATATGTATGCAGCAAGGCGTAGAGATGTGGATTGTAAACGGACAACGTCCCAACTACATCATCAATGCGATCGACAACCGCATCCCCTTCACCCGATTTGGAAAAATAAGAGATTAAAGGGTAATATCCCTAAGTATCTGAATATCTGAGTGATTAAAATAATTCACAAATGAAACATGGTTTTATAGGCTTCGGCAATCTGGCCAATGCAGTGTATGAAGGATTGAAAGAAGAGCAAGATATTGAATTCGCTTATTGCGACATAATCCGGAAAGAGGTCACTATACCTTTTCACGACCGGATGGATGACTTGGTTTCCTTTGCCGATGTGATCTGGCTGATGGTGAAACCACAAGATTTGCCAACGATACTGGAAGGATTAAGGCCCCTCGACAGGATCGGCAAAGCGATCGTCTCTCCGGCTGCGGGAAAAGATATCGCATCTATCGAGCGCTATCTGGGCAAAGAGCAGTTGATCGTGCGAATTATGCCTAACTTAGCCATGGCTTACCGAAAGTCGGTAACTGCTTTCGCCACCAACCAGCCCAAGAATGAGAAGGGAATGGAGATTTTCAACCTCTTAGGAAAATTAGGGAAAGCGGTGCCGTTAGAAGAGAGCGGCTTCGACCTGTTCACCGCCATTTTTGGGAGTGGACCCGCCTTTATCCTCTCCTTTATCCAGACATTCAAAGATAAAATGCAGGAATTCAATCTTCCGGAACCGCTTTTAGACGAACTCCTATTAGAACTTACAGAGGGGACCGCACTCTATTTTGGCCAAATCCAGAAGGGCTACACCATCGAACAGCTGATACAAAACATCACCAGCAAAGGAGGTACAACCCAAGCAGGACTCGATTATTTCCGCACACATGAAATTGGAAAACAGCTCGAAGGGATAGTCGATGCCGCAAGAGAGCGATCGAAAGAGATGAGCAAACAAGGAAAATAGATTTCAGGTGAATGGCTCATTCATTTTTTTCCATTTTAGCTTTATAGGCAATTGCATAAAAACGAATCTGTTTGATCACCGAGAGTAATCCGTTGGAACGTGTGGGTGAGAGATGATCCGTAAGCCCGATCTCTTTCATAAAACGCAGATCGGAATTGAGAATTTCGTCAGGCGTACGCCCGTTAAATACCCGTAGCACCAGTGCAAGTAGTCCCTTCACAATAATGGCATCGCTTTCCGCCTGAAACCAGAGTTTCCCGTCACGGTAATCAGTTTGCAACCAGACTCTGCTTTGGCATCCCTCGATAATATTTCCGCTGATTTTATATTTTTCTTCGAGTGGTTCAAGCGCATTTCCCTGCTCAATGATTAGGGCATATTTGTCCATCCAATCATCATAAATGCTGAATTCGTCAATAATATCCTGTTCTATTTCGTCTATCGTCGGTTTCATTTTTTCAAGATTTTATCCTGGTTCTTGGTTCTAATTCTCTTAGTTTTTTCAATTTCCTTGCTTCTCAACTTCAAAATTCCAATGCTTCACTTTCCACTTTAAGGATTTTCAGTATAAATCACTTCCATTACTGTCTGTCCCGTTACCTTGAGGCTTTTTCTGTCGATATTGCGCATATCGTCGTTATGTGTATGCCAGTGTGAGGCAAATCCAGTATGGCTATCGGCCTTCAGATTGATTATATTGATACTTGGAGCACGATCCTGCTGGTTTACAGGCAAATGGTCGTCAGTAATATAGCCCCCCTCTTGCTGCAAGAAATAGTTGCTATAGCCCAATTTCGCAGCGATACTCCACACCTTGTTCAGCACCATCGGCGCATAATTGGTAGAATATCCCTCTTTCCTGAAAGTGGCATTGGCTGCACCCACCATATCGAGCAAGATACCGTAGTAAGCTTTATAATTCTCCACATGTGGCTGTTCCGACCAGTATTGAGAACCGAGGCACCACCAATTTCTCCCTACCTGGATATTGTCGAAAGAAGGTTCTCCCCAATCTTCCAGATCAAAGAAGATAATATCAATTCCTACCTCTATCGGTCGCAGCTGTACGTTACGGGCAATCTCCAAGAGTACCCCCACCCCGCTCGCACCGTCGTCGGCACCGTCAATGGGCTTCCGTTGTCTGTCGTAATCCAATTCTTCATCGGCGAAGGGACGTGTATCCCAGTGGGCAAAAAGCAAAATTCTTTTTTCTTTTTCCGGATAAAAACTTCCAATAATATTGCGTATCGTCAAGTTTTTGCCGTCATAGTGAGTGATATCCGCTTTTTGCTCTGTCACCGCTGCGCCAAACTCCACCATCTTAGCTACCAAATAATCCCCACAAGCTTTATGTGCTTCTGATCCAGGGACTCGGGGACCAAAACTGACCTGTTTCTCGACAAAAGCATAAGCACTGTCGGCATTAAATTCAGGAGAAATTCGCCGATACGGCTCTTCCATCGTGCTCTTGATCGATTGGCAAGAATTACACGATATGGAAAATAGCACTCCGGCTACCAACAGGCTCCACAGAAAAAGAGTACCGATAGGTCGCATATTTTACAAAAAAAGAAGAGTTTGTACACTAAAAAAATAGAGAGAGGCCCTACTGATTCTTCTGATAAGAAAAATCAGAAATACCGATATTTTGGTAAGTCTCTCGCAATGCCTCCTCATTGTCGGAGATAACCAATAATTTATCTCCCGCATGCAGCGCGGTCTGACCGGTCGGCACAAAATAGCGCTCTCCTCTTTTTATCATTACCACTAAGGTCTTATCAGGTAGCGGCATCTCTATCAAATTCTTACCATATCTCAACGTCTCTTCGGTAATCGATATCTCTGTCATGGCCGATTTGATCTCTTCGGCAAACTCCACATCGAATTCCTCAAACGCTTTATGATTCTGCGGTTTCTCGGCCAAATTCAGCCACCTTGCCACTATGGGAAGGGAGGTTCCCTGTACAAGCAGCGAAACAATGGTAATCACAAAAACCATATTAAAGATCCATCTCGAATCGGGAATTCCGGCGGCCAGCGGAAGAATGGCAAAGATAATAGGTACTGCTCCCCTCAACCCCACCCATGAGATATAGAGATTATCCTTGAATCCGATCTTACGGAACGGGATCAATGTAAGGAAAACCGTCAAAGGACGCCCTATAAAGATCAGGAAAGCAGAGATGATCAATGCCGGCACAATCACTTCCACCAACTCATTGGGATTGACGAGCAGGCCAAGGGTAAGGAAGAGCAGTATCTGGCTCATCCAGGCAACTCCATCTATAAACTTCATGGAAGTCCGTTTGTGCGAGAATTTAGCATTGCCGATTACCAATCCCGCGATATAGACGGCAAGGTATCCATTTCCTTTCAGGTAGTAAGTAGAAGCAAAGATAAATATCCCTAACGTCAATAAAAGAATAGGATAAAAAGAGCTGTTATCCATACGGATACGGTTGATAATAATTACCGCTCCTTTCCCCAGCAGGTATCCCATTCCAGCTCCCACAGCCAGTTGTACCACGATGGTAAGAGCCACCACGCCGATATTGGGGTCGCTTCCCGACTGAATGATATTCATAAAGACGATGGTAAGCATGTAGGCCATCGGGTCGTTACTTCCGCTCTCCAGCTCCAGCAGTGGCCGAAGATTATTCTTCAGCGTTAGCCCTTTGGATCGCAATATCCCGAATACCGACGCCGAGTCGGTCGACGAGAAGGTAGATGCAAGCAGCATGGCGGTCAGCAAACTGATTCCCAATGAGGGAAACATATGCCCCGACAGCCAGTAAGTAAAGAACCCCGTTAGCATTGCGGTAATGAATACTCCGAAGGTGGCAAGCATCACTCCAGGCCAAATAACTGGCTTGATCTCCGAAAATTTGGTATCTAATCCACCCGAAAACAGAATAACTGTCAAACAGATCGTACCAATAGTTTGTGCCGTCTGCACATTCTCAAAAACCAGACCGAACCCATCGGATCCAAAAACCATGCCCACTACAAGAAAAAGCAACAATATGGGGACACCAAAACGGTGACCTGCTTTTCCAATCAACATACTTATAAAAAACAGGATGGATCCAACCAATAATAATAGTTCAGTGCTTATCGTCATCTTATATAAGGTTATTGTTTGAAAGAAATAAAATTTTCTTCTACTTTCAGGATAGCAGATTCTCCCACAATCATTGGGAAATTCAGCTTCACATGTCCCACCGGGAAATTGAAACAGAGAGGAAAATCATATTCACTCACCGCCTCTCTTATCGACTCCTTCAATGAATAATACATCTGATGGTCTTCGCTATAATCGGTAAATTGTCCCACAATCAAACCGCTGATCTTGCGGAAAATACCGGCAAGCTTCAACTGATATATCATCCGGTCTACGCGGTAAGGTGGCTCTCCAATATCCTCTATGAAGAGGATACCTCCCCTGGGAATTCTCATATATTTCGTTCCCAAAAGGCTACAGAAGATCGATAGATTTCCACCAAACAGCTTTCCCCGGCTTTTTCCTTTCCGATTTAGAAAACCACTCTCTCCCACCGGAATTTGGTACTCCAGTGACTGACCTGACAATACACTTTTTGTATATCTTACTGCTATATCTTCAGCTCCTTCATCGGAAAAATGCTGGGCCATCGGTCCATGAAGGGAAGCTACGCCACAGCGCAGTAGTGCAGCATGAAGGAGGGTTATATCACTATAACCGACAACCCACTTCGGATTTTTTTTGATTCCCGAAAAGTTAAGCTTTTCAAGCAGATGCACTGCGCCAAAACCACCGCGGGAGCAAAGAATCAGTTTCACCTTCGGATCATCGAACGCTTTTTGCAGATCGGAAAGCCGCTGTGCTATCGAACCACTGAACCTCCCCACCTCGCACAAGGCATGTTGGCTGATTTCCGGACAAAGTTCCCAATGATCCAAGATAGCAGCTGCGTCCTGCACCACATACCCATCAATTTTCCCGGCGGGAGAAAGTATGACGGCTCTATCGTTGAACTGTAGTGACGGCGGTCGCTTCATCTTGCTATTTTCTCATCTATGCATCGATATTTGCATAGGTCGCATTCTCTTCTATAAATTCTCGGCGTGGTGCCACCTCTTCTCCCATCAACATGGAGAAAATAACATCTGCATCGGCGCCATTTTCAATGGTCACCTGTTTCAAGGTGCGTTTTTCGGGATTCATCGTTGTCTCCCAGAGCTGCTCGGCATTCATCTCTCCCAGACCTTTGTAACGTTGCGTATGCACTGCATTCTCATTACCCTCAGCATACTTATTGATGAAGGCCTGACGTTGCTGATCGTTGTAACAATACTCCTCAATCTTGCCTTTCTTGCAAAGATAAAGAGGTGGAGTGGCAATATAGACATAGCCGCTTTCGATCAACATGCGCATATAACGAAAGAAAAAAGTAAGAATAAGGGTATCAATGTGGCTCCCATCCACATCAGCATCGGTCATGAGAATAATCTTATGATACCTCAACTTCCCGATATTGAGTTCTTTGGAATCCTCTTCGGTGCCTATGGAAACGCCTAAAGCGGTATATATGTTCTTGATCTCATCACTCTCCAGCACCTTATGCGGCATCGCTTTTTCCACATTGAGGATTTTACAGCGCAGCGGCAAGATAGCCTGAAAGATACGATTACGCCCTTGCTTGGCAGTACCCCCTGCAGAATCGCCCTCCACTAAGAATATCTCGCTCTGTACGGGATCCTTACTGGAGCAATCGGCCAATTTCCCCGGCAGCCCTGCTCCTGACAAAGGCGATTTGCGCTGTACCATCTCACGTGCTTTGCGCGCCGCCTGACGAGCTGTCGCCGCCAGGATCACCTTTTCCACGATCACTCTCGCCTCTTTCGGATGCTCTTCCAGATAATTCCTCAAAGCCTCACCTGTAGCCTGATCCACAGCACCTATCACCTCACTATTTCCCAGCTTTGTTTTGGTCTGCCCCTCAAACTGCGGTTCAGCCACTTTCACAGATAACACAGCCGTAATACCCTCACGAAAGTCATCACCACTGATTTCTACCTTCACTTTTTCGAGCATCTTGGAATCTTCGGCATATTTTTTCAATGTACGAGAGAGACCGCGTCTGAAACCGGTAAGGTGCGTTCCCCCTTCAATCGTATTGATATTATTGACATAAGCATAGATATTCTCGTTGTAGGTGTCATTATACGAAAGTGCGATTTCAATGGGAATACCATTTTTCTCCGTTACAATATGAATGGGTGTAGGGATAAGTGACTCCTTATTCTTATCGATATAGCGCACAAACTCTTCCAGTCCTGTTTCTGAGTAAAAGCGGTCTATTTTAAAACTACCATCAGCAATTACCACACGTTTATCGGTCAATGTAAGGGTTATGCCGGCATTGAGGTATGCCAATTCACGGAGACGGCTTGCCAAAATATCGTGACGGTATTCTAATGTGGTAAAGATCGTGTTGTCCGGCTTGAAAGTGATGACCGTTCCGGTCTCTTCTGTCTCTCCCACCACTTTCACATCTGCATATGGTTTTCCTTTCGAATACTCCTGCATATAGATCTTTCCATTCTTATGGATTTCGGCTTTTAGGTAGATAGAAAGTGCATTCACACAGGAGACTCCCACTCCATGGAGTCCACCCGATACTTTATAAGTGCCTTTATCGAACTTTCCCCCGGCATGCAACACAGTGAGCACAACCTCAAGTGCCGATTTCTTTTCTTTTTCATGGTAATCAACCGGAATACCTCGTCCATTATCTTTTACCGTGATAGAATTGTCCTCGTTAATGATCACATTTATTTCGGAACAATATCCGGCCAATGCTTCATCAATGGAATTATCAACCACTTCCGACACTAAATGGTGTAATCCTTTCTCACTCAAATCGCCGATATACATGGCAGGGCGTTTTCGTACTGCTTCAAGCCCTTCGAGCACCTGAATATTTTGCGCGGAATAGCTTCCACTTTCATTTTTTTTCTCTTCTTCCGACATTTCTTCTGATATATTAAAAAAACACCCGCGAATCGGACCTTTACAAGAGATTCTCGGGTTTATCCAAAACTGAACAAAAGTACAAAAAAATAGTCATTTTTCCAACCTCTTTTTACTTTTTTAGACCAATTAAATCGTAGGAATTTTTTTTCAAGAAAGGTTATAAATGAGAAAAGCGAACCTATTGTCCGCCCTCAATATATCATTATATACTATAATACAGATTTAAAACTGGTAATCAATTGCCACTCTTCCGGTTCTCACTTTCGCAATAAACTCCCCCACTTTCAAGTGTTCGGGATGCTCCGCATAAACCCTCAAATCCTCCAGCGAATCAAACTCGCTGTAGAGCACAATATCATAATTATCGGATGAAGCCAAGGGGTGGTTCGAAAAGATCTCTATCTTTCTGACGACAGGGATCACCTCTTTTAACGCTTCCAGTTTTTCTTTTACAAGGAGAATATTTTCCAC
>JAAYFR010000344.1 GCA_012728155.1 Bacteroidales bacterium
CCTCTATCCTGGCGAGGTCCCTGAGTTGGAAGACGCGCCCTCCCTTCTCTATAAAGATGTCCCGCACATCTTCCGGCGTGCGGAGCAGGGAAGAGAACCTGATGTTGTATTCATAGTAGCCGTCCCGTACCACCATGCTTCCCGGTTCTATATTGTTGACGGCAAGTATGTTTTCAATATCGCCCGGTGTGATGGAGGCCGATTCCAGTATTGGGAGGTCGGGCACTATCCGCAGGTGTTTGTACATAAGGCCAGTCATTTCGGCCATCGCCACCTCCGGCAATTGTTCGATGCGCCGTTTGATGACATTGTCGGCAAATTCCGACAGGTCGAGGAATTTTTGCTCGTCGGTTGTGCCATAGGGAATATCTTCCTTCAGGCTGATATTCACGTAAAAGACGGGAAGGTCGGTGGCGCTGGCCTTGATAACCCTGGGGCGGCGGAAATCCCTCGGCAGGCTGTTCATGGCCGCGTCTATCTTCTCGTTCACCTCGATGAAAGCCAGGTCGGTATTGGTGCCGTGGTCGAATTTCAGGCGGATGATGGCGGAGCCGTCGCGCGTCTCGCTCCGTATATCGCGAAGTTTGCCCACCTGCATCAGTTGCCGGCGGACCGGTTTTGTCGCCGTATTCTCCAATTCGCGCGCCGATGTGTTGTCACCCGATATTTGGACGGTGATCTCAGGGATGGCGATATCGGGCAGTAGCGACACGGGCAGCGTGTTGTAGGTGATGATGCCCAGGATGACGCATGCCAGGAACGACATCAAGACCGATATGGGGCGCTGCAGGATGGCTTTCAGCATGGCTTAGTGTAAATATTGTTGTTCCTGTTCTTCCTTCTGTTCCGGACCGTCCGCGGTCCCGACCACTGTGACCGGTGATTCGTGCGCCAGGTTGATATTGCCGCTGGTGATGACCATGTCTCCCTCTTTTAAGGTTTCACCGGTAATGGTGCAGGACGCTGAATTTTCTAAGCCTGTCTGCACGTAGTGCCACAAAGCCTTTCCGTCCGCCAGGGTGAAGACCACCTGTTTCCCCGAGCGGAGCACTACCGCGCCCTTGGGGACCACCCACTGTTTGCCTGTCGCGCGGAATATGCTCACCCGCGCGTTCATGCCTTCCACCAATCGTGGGTGGTATGCCACCGACGCCCTTACCTGTACCATTCCGTTCTTGTCCACCCAGGGGTTGATTTCCAAGACCTTTCCCTCCACGGTGACGCCCGGGAGGGCGAAAGGGGAGATGGTCACCCTGTCGCCGTTTTGTATCAGGCCCAGTTCGTTTTCCAGCACGGTAAAGGAAATCTCAAGGCTGCGCATGTCCACGATGTGGCAGAACACCTCCGAGGAAGAGGAAAGAGTGTGTGGTTTGGCGAACAGGTTGGCAATCACCCCGTCGATGGGGGCAGCAAGAGTGGCCCGTTGCAGCTCATAGGTTGCCATCTCCCGGTTCGTTTGTGCCGTGTTGAAGCCGCTTTTCACCTGTGCCAGCCGCATCACCTCTTCCGGCACGGCATCCATCTGGTCGAGTTTGAATCCTTGGCCGATCAAAACATCCTGGAACTCCAACTTGCTACGCTCCAATGCGTCCTTTGCCTGGGACAACCTGTTTTGTAGCCGGAAGGTGTCCAGCACGGCGAGGAGGTCGCCTTGTGCTACCCGGTCACCATTTTTGACAAATACTTTGGCGATCACCTCCGAAGTTTGAAATCTGACCTCGGCCACCGTCCGCGCGGAAATCTTGCCGTTGCTCACCAATTCATGCTCAAAATCGGCATATAGCAGCGGCGCGACGGTCACTTCGGCCTGTTTGCCGGAAGGGAGTTCCTTGATGGAGGCCTCTGTACTCTCTTTTTTCTCTTGATTGCATGAGGAGAGATGCAATAAGGCTACGAGAATAAATGGAATCCAGTCAAAACGGTTCATAATGTAGCTCCTTTTTTTATCCGTGCGGTTGACTTATTTTTCTTCATCTTTAAATTTGTTTTGTAAGTCTGTTTCCTCGCTTTAGTCTTTCAGCTCATAATAGAATAACGGGGGATTCATCTCTTCAGAAAATTGTTTGAGATGGTGATGTTGTTTTTTGCTAAGCCCGTATTTTATATTTCCCGATTCATAGTTGTTAATGAAAAGCGGCACACTGAGAACGGGGATAAATGCATATATCCCCTTTTCATCCGAACAGGCAAAGTGATGTTTGGAGGCCTTGGCTGCTGTCTTGTAAAAATAATCGTCGAAGAAAACGTTATATAAATGGGCCTCCCCTGAGTCCTTACAGTACAACAGCATGTCGGGTCCAGCCCTATAATCATCCATATACTCACAAAAAACATAGTCATCGACTTCTATGAATTTTTTAATTGTTCTTATTTTGTGGATACGGTTGATTTTCGTTGTCACAACAGGGTGGGAAAGATCCAACCCTTCAAGGTCCCCCTTCCGCAGCAACCGCTTGCTATTGATTCGAAAATAAGGCGCCACACCGTTATTATTCAATGAGAAGACCGTGCCGGAATAGATAGGCGCGAAGCATGGCGCATAGCTGTTATTCGGATAGAAAAAACTGCCGTCTTTAAAAGTGACACACTGAAATCCAAGGTTGTGCTCATGGGATGACAAATACTTCCCTGCAACTTCTCCCGATTTCTTATCCACTTTCAACAACAACGGCAAGTCCTTATCCTGTAAGATTCTCTCCGGTTGAAAATAGAGATATAGAAAATCACCCACGACCTGAATGTGCCCTACAAATCCTATATTTTTCAACTCGAACGAGGAAATATACTCTCCCGAAAGGGTATATGAATGTATTCTATGCCAATCAACGGTATAGATTGTCCCATCCTTGTCAATGGTAAAATCCCTAATTCTGGAGAATTCCCCTGGTCCGGATCCCAAATTCCCGATTTTCCTCACAAATTTTCCCTCCTTGTCAAAACAATAAAGTCTCTCATATTGGCAGTCCAGGATAAAAATGTAGTCATCCGTCACCTGAATCTCATTGATAGACTGTATAAGACAATTTTCACTGGTTTCCAAAAAAATGGGCCTTACCGATTTGAAATAGGAGGAAGTGGTCGCAAAATCTTCCTTCTTCAATGCATCGATATCAACCTCATACTTCGGATTGTTCATATCCCGACCAGTCTCGTTGGAGTTACAAGAAAAGAAGGTTACTGAAAGCAAAAAAGATATTATTATTTTTTTCATATTTATCATATAGAATAGAGTCCACTTTAAAGAATGCACTTTTTTAAAGTGGACTCAAATAATACAATAATCAGATAAAATTTCTTGATTTACTTTATAACACGGAAATTGCAGGTAGATTATGCCCTATTTCCCAGTATTTCAGTTAATCCTGTTTTTATCAAAAGTTACTCAAGGAACACCTAATTTCTAAGACCAAGTTCAGCATGACTTCCAACTATCCGAGAAAAATTCATAGTCTATCCCACAAGTGAATTCATAACCCATCGTACCGTAACATGCTCCGTTCGATCCTTTACAAGAGAACGAATGGTTAGTCCCATAAATTGTGACCCCTTTACAATCTATCTCAAACTCTTGTGTAAATTGTTCATTTTCACATCCTTGTCCGTCATCCCCTCCATTTTCTCCTGGATCGGGGTTCTCCCAATTCTCTCCGTCGGCTAACGCCAACACGTTCTACAATGCCACATCACTGAGATCGCCGTAATTAGCCATACTCCTGTTCATGCCCAATCCCGCGATTAGCAGGACGGCAAGGGCTACAATGCCCGGTAATAATTTTTTCTTCATACTTTTAATTTTTGAGTCCCCTCCGAAAAGTCTCTGACTTTTTATCATCAGTTCAGTAACGTCCGAAGGGAACGGTTTAAATTTTAAATTGCACTAAAAATAGTGCTCTCAATGCTTGCATATTACTCATATATTCAGTATATTAGCGGTATA
>JAAYFR010000345.1 GCA_012728155.1 Bacteroidales bacterium
AAAAATCCAATGATAGCCGGCCGTAAGGGCAAACTGCCCTCTCGCCCAACCAACAGCTGATGCATTCAGTAATAAGTCCATAGATCTTTAAAAGATTAATTGGGTTAATAATTTTATTTTTATTCTTCTGAATCGAAAGACGACCTTTCAATCATTTGTTCACGCACGTATCCCGCTTTTTCCGATTCGTCGCTTACCTGTGCCTTGAGAAAATCGGGAAAAAAAATGGGCTTGAGTATGGCAAACATGATGATGAGCTTTACAATCACTATTATCCACAGTGTCCTGCCGAGTTTCGACATACTGATAAAGCCCTCCCAAAACATGGTGAACCAATTGAATTTTTCTTTTTTTACTTCTGATTCCATAAAAAAAAGTGTGATTTTTAAAATAAATGTAAACAAAAAAAAGGGGGAGAGGCTACGCCTGCCCCATTCCTCCTATGGGAGGGAGAAAACCGGGATTTTCGTTGTTCACCGAAATGGTCCCGTTCATCTTCTCAAACTTATCAATATTGTCCTTCAGCGCCAGAAGAAGTCTTTTGGCGTGTTCGGGCGTGAGGATAATGCGCGATTTTACTTTTGCCTTGGGAATACCCGGGACAATCCGTACGAAATCCACCACAAATTCCGAAGAGGAGTGTGAGATGATGGCCAGATTAGAATAGGTTCCCTGAGCAATTTCTTCCGTGAGCTCTATCTGAATTTGATTATCGTTGTTGAAATTTTCCATTTGCCGAGAAATTAAACATTAATAAGTGTGGAAAAGATAAATAAAGCCAAACAAAGAAATATAAAATTTATTAAACTACAAAGCTATCCGTAAGGGAAAATGGGAAAATGGCCTGTTTTAAATCAAAAATGTCCCGTTTTCAGGGACATTTTTGCAACTGTTTTTTTAATTCAACCACGCGATCATCGTTGAGAGCGACTCCTTGGCGTCGCCCAGCATCAGGTGAACGCCGCTCCTTTTGGTGTAAAGCGGATTCTCCCGGGACTTTGACACATAAAAATCGATTTTTTTCATAAAAGAGGCTGTCAGTCTCTTTTTTTTGTCAAATATTATTTGTACATTTGTGGTAGATATTAGGCGATATTAAAATTTACATTATGAAACTGTCGATCAAGAAAAGTGGGAGGTTTACCTATCTCTATGCCGTAAAGGGGTTTAGGGATGACAGGGGCGTAAGCACTTCAAAAGTGGTGAAAAAGTTCGGGACGATCGAGGAACTGAAGGAGAGTCTGGACGGGGAGGATCCTGTGGAATGGGCCAGGGCGCAGGTCGAGGAGATGACGGCGCAGGAAAAATCAGGGAAGCAGGAGGTGGTTGTAAAATACAAACCGTCGGTGCGTCTGAAAAAAGACGAGCAGCACAGTTTTAATGGAGGATATCTTTTCCTTCAGAAGATTTATCACGAGCTGGGCCTTGACAGGATCTGCGCGAGGATTGCTGACAAGCACAAGTTCGAGTTCGACCTGGACGGGATATTGTCAAGGCTTATCTATACAAGGATAATGTATCCGGGATCCAAGCGTTCATCCCTTGAGGAGTCCAGGCGTTATATTGAACAGCCCGGGAGCGATCTACACGAGATATACCGCGCCCTTTCGGTACTGTCCGGTGAAAGCGACTTCATACAGTCCCGGGCGTACCGCAACAGCAAGAAGATAATCACCCGCAAAAGCGGTGTCATTTATTACGACGTGACAAACTATTACTTCGAGAGCGAGCAGGAGAACGGATTGAGGCAATACGGCCTGTCAAAGGAGCACCGCCCGAATCCCATCGTGCAGATGGGGCTCTTCATGGACATGGAGGGCATGCCCCTTGCCTTCGACATCAACCCGGGAAACACCTCGGAGCAGCTCACGATGCTTCCGCTCGAGAAGAAGCTCACCGACAACTTCAAGATATCCAGACTGGTCGTCTGCACGGATGCCGGCCTCTCGTCATACGATAACAGGAAGGCCAATGACACGGCCGAAAGGTCGTTCATCACGGTACAGTCGCTAAAGAAGTTGAAGGGGCACCTCCAGGAGTGGTCCCTCCAGCCGGAAGGATGGCACATGAAGGGATCCGGCAAGATATTCGATATCAGCCAACTCGATGAAGAGGACAAGGAAATATATAACGCGACATTCCACAAGTCCCGCTGGATAAACGAGAACGGGCTGGAGCAGAAACTCATCGCCACCTTCTCCCCAAAATACAGGGATTATCTCAGGTATATCCGCCACAGGCAGCTGGAGCGAGCCGGCAAGGCGATCGAAAAGGGGACGGCGAAACTGGGCGGCAAGCGCTCCACGGACTACAGGAGATTCATCAGTCAAACCAGTTATACCCCGGACGGGGAACTGGCCCCCCTGACCAGTTACACCCTTGACAGGGAGATGGTCGGACAGGAGGAGCGCTTTGACGGTTATTACGGGGTGTGCACCGACCTGCTTGATGAGGATACGGCCATACTCAAATATAACGGCTTGCGTTGGAAAGTGGAGGACTGTTTCAGGGTAATGAAGACAGACTTCGAGGCAAGGCCCGTGTTCCTGCAG
>JAAYFR010000033.1 GCA_012728155.1 Bacteroidales bacterium
CTTTAGATAAGGCAGGTGCTTATGGGGTACAGGAGTGGATCGGATATGTGGGGGTAGAGAGGATCGAGGGTTCCTATTTCAATGTGATGGGATTGCCTATCTATAAGGTATATCGGGAGTTAAAACAGTTTTAGGTTTGAACTTTCATATCTTTATTTGGTCATTATTTTTTTTTACTCTATATTCGCACAATAGAAATATGTAGTCAAACACTTTATATCCTTAGTAATATCAATAACCACAGATGGCGACGAATAAGCACGCTACAATACGATATCACACATTAGACCAATGTTTCAGTAACTTTGGCCGAAGGTACTATATTGAAGATCTGGTAGAAGCCTGCAACGATGCCATTTACGAATATACAGGAACATCCGAAGGAGTACGAAAGCGGCAGATCTTCGATGACATCAAGTTCATGGAAAGCGAACAGGGCTGGCTGATTCCTCTCGAAAGACATAAGGATGCGAGAAGAGTATATTACCGGTATGCCGACAAGAGCTTCTCCATCAAAAAGCAAACCATCAATGAATTGGAAGCCAACCAGTTGAGAGAGACGCTTTCCATATTGAGCCGTTTCAAAGGGATGCCCCAGTTTGAATGGATGGAAGAATGGCTTGTCCGAATCGATTCCGCCTTTCAACTCAAGAACCGACTTAACACACCCATCGTGGGGTTCGAGCAGAATCCCTATCTCAAAGGATTGGAATTCTTCTCCGATTTGTTCAATGCCATTCAATACAAGAGAGCACTCAATATAACCTACCAGGGTTTCAAGCAAGAAGAACCCCAAGATATATCCATTCATCCCTACTATCTCAAACAATACAACAGTCGGTGGTTCTTGTTTGCATTCAATGAAAGTACCCAAACGATTTCCAACCTTGCTCTTGACCGGATGATTGAGGTGAAGGAAACCAGTATCCCTTACATTGAGAACAGAGATATCGATTTCGAGGAATATTTCGACGATGTTGTTGGCGTTACTGTAAAAGAAAACACCCAACCGGAAAAGGTTATTTTACAAGTAAGCACCGAATTACTACCCTATATCGAAAGCAAGCCGATTCACGGCTCACAGAAGATAAAAGAAAGAAATGACGACGGAGCATTGATTGAGTTGTCGCTCCAATTGAATTATGAATTCGTTTCACTGATTTTCTCGTACGGGGAAGCAATCACCGTCGTAGAACCTAACGAGTTGAAATCCACAATAAAATCAAAAGCAGAAAACTTGCTGAAGAATTATTCTTGATTTGTGCAGAATGGTTGCACAGATATGCTTTTACTTTGCATCGATTTCAAAACAACAAAGAAAAAAATATAAATATGCCTACAATTAACGGAATAGGATTTGAAAATTTCAGGGTGTTTCAAAACCGGAGTGATTTTGAATTAGCCCCAATAACAGTACTGACGGGAGGAAATAGTTCCGGAAAGAGCACTATCATTAAAGCCTTGAAGCTTCTTCAAAACTATTGGAGCAATCCGGATGGTCAATCCTCCCTATATTTTGAAGGAGGAAACCACCAATTGGGTAATTTTAATTTGTCGCTATCAAACAAAACCGAGAAAGAGGAAATAATCGTAAGGTATCATTCCTCGCAGCATATCCTATTTGGAAATATTTATGTAGAGAATGTGTTTGAGTTGGACAAGAATAATTCTATGGAAAATGGCATCTTAAAACGGTCTGCTATCTACCAAGCGGATCAAAATGAGGACAAATTGCTATATGAGACCAAAATTGAAAACAATCAACGTTATTATTATGTGAATAAAGAAGAAATTATTGATAAAATCATTCCTGACTTAAAAAAGC
>JAAYFR010000034.1 GCA_012728155.1 Bacteroidales bacterium
GATCCGGCACCCAGCGCGGAAGATTTTGAGAAGGAGCGTCGGGAGCTCTATGCCAAGATCGGGGAGTTGGAGATGCAGCGCGACTGGCTAAAAAAAAAATCGAAGCAATTGGGCTTGGAGTAGCCTCCTTGCGAGAACTGGGGTCAAAAGAGGATGCATTGAGCCTTGGGACACAATGCCGTCTTTTGAACATCAGCACTTGTGACGACTTTTCTCAAATTAAAAAATATATACTTATGAAAATCAAAACAAGAATAATTGCTATTATTTGCCTTATAAATTCGCGCTTAAAAAAACATAAAGCTGTAAGAAAAACACATGTGGCAAAAATTATAGCCATTGATCCTTTATCAAATTCTTTTTCCAGTGGATTTCCCACATAAAAATATAAATATAATATTCCTACTAATATTAAAATAGGATATGAAACGAATAATCTTTTGTCTTTCATTTCTAAATAATTTAATCTATTACATAAGAATAAAAAATTATGATAATTGCTGATTGCTATTCGTTTTCCATTACAAAATAGGTAGTAACAGGAAGTCCTCCATCTTGCATATAATAAGTAGTTGTAACCAAAGTGAGACCTTTATCTGAGCCTGATTCAAGATAATTATCCTCAAAATTAGAGAATTGCTTCCCCTCTAACCATGCGAGAGTAGAAACAAGATATGCACTTACTGCTATAGGAAGAAATAGACCTATTGTAGATGCAAATTGGCTTATATCAGAAGCTGCGGATTGTTTTGCATTTAATACTTTTAGAGTTGTATCATGATCTAGTGTTGCTATTTCCATAACGTATCCTAATCCATATATATGCTCATATTCTGCGCCCTCTTTCAGTCGAGGAGGATCCCCCTCTTCGGATCTTAATTTTAATCGAGGGGTATCGTTATATAGAGTTAAGTGTTTTGGTTTTTCAAACTTAATCCCTTTTTCTTCTAGTAGAGAATATATTTCATTCTGTCTATTTGCAAGCTCTATATGCTCCTTAATAAATTGGAATAACGTTTCTGACATGTTTATATCTTTACCGGATGTTATTGTCAGCCCCCACTTTCCATCTTCATTTTTTACATATTCACCAACTCTTTCAAATGATTCTTTTAAAACGGATAATTCATGAGAAGAAAACCTCTGATTATCCTTAATATTGATATGCAAATAAGTTGAATGATCATCTACTCCCACAAAATTATCATTTTGGGTGCAACTCGGTTGGAAAATAATCATGATTCCACAACACAAAAATAATAAAAATACAAAATAATTCTTCTTTAATTTCATAATCTTAAAATTTAATCTCATTTTTGCTGCTCTTTCGTTTTTCAGCAATATCACGGTTACTCTCTTATTTCATGCCGGATTTCACTTTCACATCCCCGGCGTCAGGGGGCAAGCCTTTTCCAACTCCTTACGGTTATCCCCTGCAAGTTCCAATGCGGATTCTAGCTCGGGAGAGTATCTCGCGCAGGAAACCACGAGGAATATAAAAATAACAAACCTGTTTTTCATACGACTAAAATTATTTATTTTCAATTTCATTAGATTTTTTCTTCGCTCAACATAGTTAAAACAAGTTTTATCTCTGTATTCACTTTTCGAAAAAATTCAAAGGTGTCGTATGGAACTCGCTTTTAATCATGTTCTTGTGTGAGAACAGTTATCATGCTCGTTTCATAATAAATTGAAAATCTGTTTCAATTACATAATTTTATCAAAGGTGGAGTGTGTTTTCTTTTTTTCTATCATTTTTTACGTAAAACATACCTCAAAAAACGTCAACATTCTTGTTTTTACATAAAAATGGTGAACGAGAGAGCTGGTTTCCGGGAGAAAACCCGGATGCGTATTGCCGAGCTGGATATTTACACCATTCCGGAGCACTACTGGTACCGGAAAAATGATTGTCCACGGCGAGTTGAAAATTTATTCAACAATGATTGTGCAAAATCATTTGGTAGTGGTTATATTTGTACACAAATAAAAGACAACATCAAACCCATCATCTTGTGCGAAAATGTATATCTTTTCTGTTTTTTCTTGCATCGCCGTTTATCTTATCAGCACAGCAAGTCGCCACACTCTCATTGAATGAAGGCTGGGAATTCTCACAAATGAATACAAACCAATGGTATGGCGCCGAAGTACCGGGATCGGTACAACGTGACCTGGCACGCCATAATGTGCTGCCCGACCCTTTCTATGGCACCAACGAAGAGAAGATACAATGGGTGGAAGATGAAAACTGGGATTTCAGGAAAACATTTACCATAACCGCCGATCAGTTGCAATATGACGACGCGCGGCTCTTTTTTGAGGGGTTGGACACCCATGCCGACGTGTTCCTGAACGGATCACGTATCCTGCAATCCGAAAATATGTTCATCGGCCATAAGGTGCCGGTGAAACAGTTGCTCAAAGAGGGAGAGAATCAGCTTTATATCCGCTTCTACTCACCGGTACAACGGATGATGCCGGCAAGGGCGACTTTTGGCTACGATTACCCGGCAGGAAACGACCACAAGGAGGAGAAACTGAGTATTTATAACCGTAAGGCGCCTTATCATTTCGGATGGGACTGGGGCATACGTATCGTGCAAATGGGTATCTGGAAGCCGGTTTCACTTAATTTCCACAATGACGCGCGCATCGAAGATTATCATGTGAAACAAACGTCTGTGACAGCACAGTCGGCCAAGATTGAGAATCAGATAGAAATCCATTCCTTGGCCGATGCACCCGTACAGGCTGTCGCTACTGTCACATACA
>JAAYFR010000346.1 GCA_012728155.1 Bacteroidales bacterium
GTTTAAATCTAAAAAATAAATATCAAAGATTGAAGTCATGAAAAATATTTGTAAGTTTACTTGAAAAATATTTACTTTGCAAATAATTTCTATTAGCAAATATTTATAATGGAACCAATTTGCAGGTTAAAGGACATTTATAAAACACTTTATGCTTACGAAAAACAGTTTTCGGAAGAGGCGGGTATCACTATCAATGAGGGCGCTTTACTTTGTTGCATGAAAGATGGCAAACCGAAATCTGCGAACGAATTGGCGGACTTTATCGGGCTGTCCGGTTCGAGAGTCTCTCGTATTATCCATACTCTGGAAGAGAAAGGGTTTATCTTCCGAGAAATAGGGGTATTAGACAAGCGCCAGATGATTTTCACACTTACAGATGCCGGAAGAGCAAAAATAAAGGAGATGCAGAGTTTCAATATAGATGTCCATTCTTTGTTGAGTCAATTGAAGTCTATCTCAGAAGAATAAAAATTTTGATCATATTGTTGCTATTAACAAATGTACGTATCGACAAACAATTAACACATAGAAATGAAGATTATTATTATCGGTGGAGTGGCCGGAGGCGCCACTGCTGCAGCGCGTCTCAGGAGATTGGACGAAAAAGCTGAAATTATACTTTTTGAGAAAGATGAGTATGTATCTTATGCCAACTGTGGATTACCGTACCATATCGGCGGCAGCATACAAGAACGTGACGAACTCTTTTTACAGACGCCGGAAGGTTTTAAAAACCGCTTCGAAATTGATGTCCGTGTCAAATCGGAGGTTATTGCGATAAACATCGAGCGGAAATCCGTCGCGGTAAGGGATCTAAAAACGGGAACAGAATATGAGGAGGAATACGATAAACTGGTCATATCTACCGGTGCCAAACCGATAAAGCCACCAATCAGCGGGATAGAGAATAAGAATATCTTTTCTTTGCGGAATGTGCCGGACATGGACCGGATTAAATCGTTTGTCACCGAAAAGAATGCAAAGTCGGCAGTAATTGTTGGTGCAGGCATTATCGGGGTTGAAATGGCTGAAAACCTGAAAGAGTTGGGAGTGTCGGTGACAATAGTCGAACAGGCCGATCAGGTGATGGGGGTTGTTGATTATCCGATGGCGGCCATGGTGCACCAATATCTTCGTTCAAGGAAAATCAACCTGCTGCTGAAGGAAAAAATCACAGCGTTCGATCCGGATGGAGAGGCGGTGGTCGTTAAGACGGAAAGTCAAAAATCCATTCCTGCCGATATGGTCATATTGAGTATCGGAGTAACGCCGGAGAGTGATCTGGCCAAAGAAGCGGGGTTGGAAATCGGTAGCTTGGGTGGAATCAAGGTAAATGATTATATGCAGACCTCCAATGTGGATGTCTATGCGGTGGGTGATGCCGTGGAAGTGAGGAATCTAATTACCGGAAAGCCCGCGCTTATCCCACTTGCCGGACCGGCCAACAAACAGGCCAGGGCCGCTGCCGATAATATCATAATGGGAAACAAACGGGTGTATAAAGGTACCATCGGCACTTCCATAGCCAAGGTGTTTGATATGACGGTCGCCTCTGCCGGTGCTTCCGAAAGATTGCTATCGCAGGAGGGAATAGTATATAAGACATCGATCAGTCATGCTGGCTCGCATGCCGGATATTATCCCGGTGCTTTACCATTGACGGTAAAAATAAATTTTTCTCCAGAAGGGAAACTGCTCGGAGCACAGGTTGTGGGATTCGAAGGAGTAGACAAACGGATCGACCTGCTGGCGCAGGTGA
>JAAYFR010000347.1 GCA_012728155.1 Bacteroidales bacterium
CCCAGGAGTGATGGATCAATTAAAGGTGAACGGAAAGTAGAACCAATAGAATGCCCCGATCACTTTCTAAATTGGGTACAGTGTATCCGTAACAATAAAACACCCATCGCTCCAATTGAAGCTGGCTACCAACACGCTGTTGCAGTCCTCATGGCTATGAAATCGTATGAAACCGGAAAGAAAACCTTTTATGACCATGAAACAAGAAAAATTCTTACGACATAATTTATATTAAAGAGTAAGATAAAATTAAGCGGTTACTTGCAAAATAAGATTACACCATACAAACATGTCTCATCAAATCATTTTTAAATCGTATACAACATGAGATCATTTACATTAAAGCTTTATTTTGTTACGCTGATTGTGAGTTGCTTCTGGGGTATGCCACACGGTAAAGCAATGCCGAACGACGTGAAGCACAAAACCAGTGAGCAAAAAGTTTTTAAGGCAGGTGCCGCAACAGCTAATATCACCCCGTTTCTTGGCGGTGCACTGATTGGCAATTGGAATGATCCGTCGTCAACAGAAGTGCATGACGAATTGCATGTTCGTTGTCTAATACTTGACGATGGAACAACTAAATTAGTTTTTGTTGTTGCAGATGTTTTAGGTTTGCATCAGGATCTGACCGATGCAGCCATAAGATTAATTTCAGAAAGAATGGATATCCCGTCTTCCAATATCATCATATCCGCTATTCATACTCATTCGGCTGTAAGCGCAATGGGAAGAGGAGAAAAACGACGCAGTTGGGATTATAATAGCACATTTGATCCTTATCAGGAGTTTGTCATTCACCGAATAGCCGATGTTGTACAACTTGCTGCCAACCACCTGGAACCTGCGCGGATTGGATGGGGATCTGTTGCTGTTCCTGAACATGTTTTTGTTCGCCGTTGGAAAATGAAAAAACCGGTTATCAATCCTTTTGGAGAATACGATAAGGTTATGATGAATCCCGGCCACAGCAACTCCAACAAACTAGCTCCCGCTGCCGTACCCGATCCCGGCGTCTCTTTTATTTCAGTCAAATCAATCGATGGACGTCCCATCGCATTGTTTGCAAATTATTCGCTCCACTACGTGGGAGGAACGCCTAAGGGACATATCTCGGCAGACTACTTTGCTGTTTTTTGTGACCGCATTCAGGAACTGCTTGATGCCGAAAGACAAGATCCTCCGTTTGTAGGGATTATGTCAAACGGCACTTCCGGCGATATCAACAACATCAACTTCAGTGGTTCTCCTGAAAAAAATGCTCCTTATGCAAAAATGAAATACGTGGGCAGGGATGTTGCTCAAAAAGTATTCGAAGCTTCCGGATCAATAGCCTATCACGATTGGGTGCCTTTAAAAGCTAAACAGAAAGAGGTTACCCTGAAAGTACGAAAACCCGATAAAAAAATGGTTGAACGGGCCAAAATCATCCTGGCCAGACCCGATTCGATCAAATCGTCTCATTCGCTTGAAAAGACCTACGCGGAAAGAACGTTGAATCAGCTAAAGAGACCTGATCAGGTGTCTATTCGTTTACACGTGTTTGGTATTGGTGATTTAGGAGTAGCGAGCATCCCGTTTGAAGTGTTCGCGGAAATCGGATTGGAAGTCAAAGCAAAAAGTCCGTTTAAACAAACATTTGTTGTTGGGCTGGCAGATGGTTATTGGGGTTATTTACCGACTCCGCCACAACACGAGTTGGGAGGTTATGAAACTTGGTTAAGTACGAATAATGTTGAACTTAAAGCGTCGGAAAAAATTATATCTGAATTATTAAAACAGTTTTCATTGATTAAAAGCAAGCGATAGAAAGCATATGGAAATAAACGACAATATATTAATTAACTCGACAGCCGGCGATGAATTCATCATCCGAAGACTTCTGAAAAGTGATCGAAGAGGTTTGCAAGAATTTGGGAATTCATTATCTAAAGAATCGACCGCTTCCTTTTTACCTCATTCCTACGACGACGATACCGTAAACGCTTTTCTTGAACGTTCCGAGACAGGAAAAGATCTCACTCTTGGACTTTTCAATAATGATACAATGGTTGCGTACTTTTTCTTATGGTATTATAC
>JAAYFR010000348.1 GCA_012728155.1 Bacteroidales bacterium
ATCAACCCTTTTTTTAGTTCTTTCCCGCCTGCATCACTTTTCAGATCTTGCAGCAAAGGATGCAATAATTTTTCTGATTTCTCCTCTCGGGCAATATCAGTCGCATCAAGTGAATCGACATCCACCTCATAGAAGGAGTTCAGATCATAATCAAAGATATAACTCGAGAGGGTGGATGGTTCTTCATGAATGGATACCAGATCGAGAGAAGACTGAAAATTGTCGTATCTCTCCTTTGCCGAATAGGTAGTCGGTATGGGCGGATGCAGGTTGTTATAATTTGTGTCTTTCATTGTCGAAAATAATTCCTTATCGTTATCATCCTCTACAATTGGGGGGAACTCAACTTCCGGCAACTGTTGTGCTTCCACCTGTTCCCGTTGTTTTTTCTTGCGGGAATCATTAAAAAAGCCCAATATCACAAAAAATAGCAGAAGGATAAAATAAATAATATCTCCAAATTCCATATTTTGATTAATTTTGCAACCAGACAAAAATAGTAATTTTTTCTGAATTAAAGGTTAGATGGTCAATATAAGAATCGAGAGCAACTTCACAGTTACTCTCGAACAATTAACCAAAACCTTAACTATGAAAAAATTTTTATTTTTCCTTGAGGCAAAGTTAGCATAAGAAAAAGAATATTACAACTTTCTTATCAAAAATTTGACATTTTAACTTTCCGAAAGTTTGATAATATATATCACAGTTTCAAATAAGTTATGCAACCAACTATCGATGGTTTCATACACCGAATTGAAAAAAAGTTTTAATCATATGAATCCTAACGGAGCGAAAGAAAAAAAACTATTCATAGAGACTTATGGTTGTCAAATGAACGTAGCGGACACGGAAGTGGTAGCTTCAATTATGGAGATGGATGGATACTGTCTTACCGACGACCACCGTGATGCCGATGCTATCTTCGTAAACACCTGTTCAATAAGAGATAATGCAGAACAGAGGGTAATACAGCGACTGGAATATTTCAATGCGTTAAAGAGAAAACGGAAGGGAGCTCTTATCCTGGGCGTATTGGGATGTATGGCCGAAAGGGTGAAGTCGGACCTGATCGACGATCATCATGTCGATCTGGTAGTAGGGCCCGATGCCTATCTTGATCTCCCCAATTTAGTCGGATCAGCCGAAAGAGGCGAAAAAGTAATCAACATAGAACTCTCAAAAACAGAGACTTACAAAGATGTAATCCCTTTAAAAATAAATGGGAGCAACATTTCCGGATATATTTCCATCATGCGCGGATGCGACAAATTCTGCACCTATTGTATCGTACCCTTTACCCGTGGGCGTGAACGTAGCCGTGAGCCGGAAAGTATTTTGAATGAATTGCAAGATATGCGAGAAAAGGGGTTCAGGGAGGTCACCCTACTGGGTCAGAATGTAAACGCCTACCATTTTTCGGATGGTGGAAGAGAGATTGATTTTCCGACCTTATTGGCCATGGTTGCTGAAGCAGCTCCCGGAATGCGGATTCGTTTCACCACATCACATCCCAAGGAGATGACCGACGAAACACTGGAAACTATCTCCCAATACAAAAATCTCTGTAACTACATCCACCTTCCCGTACAGTCGGGTAGTTCCAGAATGATGAAGCTGATGAACAGAAAGTACGACAGGGAGTGGTATATGGAGAGGATTGCCGCCATCAGACGGATTATTCCCGATTGTGGTCTCTCCACCGATATCATGTGCGGTTTCCACTCAGAAACGGAAAACGACCATCAGGAGACACTCTCCTTGATGCGGGAGGTGGAGTTCGACTCGGCATTTATGTTCAAATATTCGGAACGCCCGGGGACATATGCTGCCAAGAGGCTGAAAGACGATGTAGCCGAAGAGGTCAAAAGCAGACGTTTGCAGGAGATCATCGATCTACAGATGGAACTGTCTCGGCAGAGCAACGAAAAAGATCTTGGCAAGGAATTCGAAGTGTTGACAGAGGGATTCTCCAAACGTTCGCGGGAACAGCTCTTCGGTCGTACCGATCAGAATAAGGTGGTTATTTTCGACAAGAAAAAACATCGTATCGGTGATTTTGTAAAAGTGAAAATAACCGGTTTCACACCAGCCACCTTGTTTGGAGAGTCATTCTCTCTTGAATAGTTTTCACCCCTATAAATTGTGATGTCAAAAAACAATTTTGCCGCTAATGTGTTCTATTTAATAGAGGTGTTTGAGATGACAAAACTTGATCGGCCACATCTTTTGCAAATGAATGAAAAAAAACTTACATAACTTGAGTAACTAACTATTAAACGAAAAATTATGAAATCAGACGCAAAACTATTATTAGGTTTAGGAATTGGTGTTGCTCTTGGAGCTGCCATTGGATATATCATGGGTAGTGACAGGAGAGAGGAGTGGCTGGAGC
>JAAYFR010000349.1 GCA_012728155.1 Bacteroidales bacterium
CCCCCACCGCCACACACTCCATATTCTCCAGCTCCTGCCGGATCAACGCTAACTGGCGCTTCCAATCCTCCTCCACACTGGTAGGATGGAGTCCCATCATCGGATAAAAGAAACCGGGGTAATCCCGTACGCACTGTTTCAGCCGGGAGAGGGAGGCAAGGTCAATATTGGGCAGCAGTACCTTCACCACCCCCGCTTCTTTGGCTCTGCGCACCACCTCCTCCAGGTCGGGTTCAAATTCTTCCACAAACAGATGGGCATGCGTATCAATCAGGTTCATTCTGCCACCTCTCCTTTTCTATAATAATAGATGATCCCATAGGCACGATTCTGGGCGAGCCGTTTTTCGGGAGGCAATCCGCTATTGTGCTTCTCCACCTCTTCCCATATCTCCAGGATGATCTTATCCACTCTCTCACGGTAATCGGCTACCTCCTGCAGCACGCGGGAGGTGGCCTTGCGGTGTAATTTCTGGGTCTGGTATCCTTCTTTAAAAAGGGTAAACATCACCTTCACCTTGGCAATGGAAGGATTATAAATCGGCACTCCGTTCTGTGAAGTACGTCGGTTCTCGCCATCGATTATCTTTTGTCCCCACTCCAGCAGTTGCTCGTTGGAGGTCAGATCGGGAACAACCATACCGGCTTTCTCCAACCCATAAAGGGCCAGTTGCCCCTCCTTGATTTCGGAGCGCATCACACACATATACAACACTTGAATGAAATGGGAGATATAGATGCGGGCATTTCTGGTCCGCTTGGCAAATGATTTGCCCGCTTTCACCTGTGTCTCGTACAACTGCTGATAACGGGCGGAGAGATATTCGAAGTGGGTCAGCACGCTCTTGGCCTCCTCCAGCGTTCCCGTAGAAAATGAGAGCTGTTGAAAATCGGTGTCGGCCGCTTTTTCCACTGCCGACCTCAAGGCCCGGATACGGGCGCTGTCTGTATTGGGTAATCTGCGATAGGGCATCTAAATCGTAGCTATTTTTCTCTGTACATCAAATTTTCCGACAAATTGATCAAATCTCTTTTCTGATGGTCGGGGATATTCACCAATGAGAGGAAATCGAGTGATGCAAGGTAATACTTTTCGATTAGATTTTCAACCACAAATTTCAAATTTAATTGATCATAAATCTTTTTAACAAACCCGATTTTCTCGTCGGGATCATATTCGGTTGCGGTCAACCATCGCTGCAGTGCCTCTCGTTCTGCATGGCCCGCATTCTTCAGACTCCTGATCAACAGGAATGTTTTCTTATTGCACAAGATATCGCCGCCAATCTTCTTGCCAAAGGTTTCCGGATTACCATAGACATCCAGCAGGTCATCTTTGAGTTGAAATGCCAATCCCAAATGAATACCAAATTGATAGAGCAGGTCGGCATCCTCGACCGGCGCCCGGGCTATGAGTGCGCCAATCTTCAAAGCAGCCCCGATGAGGACGGCCGTTTTTAGCCGTATCATCTTTAAATATTCCTCTTCGGTGACGTCGAGGCGCTGTTCAAAATCCATGTCGTATTGCTGCCCCTCGCATATATGCATGGCAGTTGTGGTGAAAAGCGCCAAAATATCGGGCAGCAGATCCGCAGGTACCTTCGCGATATATCTGTAGGCCTCAATCAGCAAGGCATCTCCCGACAAGATCGCGCTATTCTCGCTCCATCTCTTATGGAGGGTCGGATATCCCCGCCTCAAGTCGGCGTTATCCATCAGGTCGTCGTGTACCAGCGAGAAATTATGGAAGATCTCCACCGCCAAGGCGGCATCCATCACCTCGTCGCTCTCTTTCCCGAAAAGGTCGGCCGCCATCAGTGTCAACAGTGGCCTGAGGCGCTTCCCACCGATCGACAACACATATTCGGCAGGAATAAACAGTGTCCGCGGCTCATACCCTTTCAAGACACCCTTGACGGCCTCTTCAATACGTTCTTCAAAAACCGATATCTTATGCTTCATCGCCATCCATACCAGAAAAAAGCTGCTTTTGGGATTCAAAAGCAGCTTCCTTTAGATTTCTATAATTATTTTAGTTCTGTAAGCGGAATACTACCGGCAGTGTAAATCGTACACGAACCGCCGATCCACGCTGTTTTCCGGGTTTCCAGCGAGGCATCTGCTGGATCACGCGAACCGCCTCCCTGTCGAGTGAGGGGTCCTGTCCCCGTACCACCTGTACGTCGGTGATACTTCCGTCGCGTTCCACTACAAAGTTACAGATTACACGACCTTGGATACCATTCTCCTGTGCAATCACCGGATATTTGATATTGTCGCTCAGGAACTTCATCATGGCTGCTTGTCCACCGGGGAATTCCGGCTGCTCTTCCACCACTACGAAGATCTCTTCTGTGACCTCTTCCACTTTAGGTTTCGGTGGTGGAGGCGGAATATAAATCTCTGTCTGTCTTTGGGACTGGTCGTCTTCCGACTTGATCTCCATCCTGGTATCCACTTTCTCTTCTACCACCTCGATAATTTCGGGTGTTTCCGGTTCTGGTGGTGGTGGAGGTGGTGGTGGAGGTGGTTCACGACGAGTGATCTCAATCTCCTCTTCGGCCGTCACATCGGCAACCAGGACATTTTCATCCAGTTTCCGGGTTTCGGTCGACCATTCAAAAGCGAAGAAAAGGAGTGAGATACCGAGCACCATACCCATCAGGATATAGGTGTTTCGATGTCTTTCCAGATTCGCTTTCGGCGATTTTTTTACTTCATCTTTGTTCATTGTGAATCTTTTTAATCAACTGCTTTTTTCTTTTCACTCTGTTTAAATACAAAAATAGCTATTTTTTTCTTCCGTAGCGCAATTTATAAAGAAAATTACGAAAAAAAACGCTTTTTCATTTCTTTAATTGGGTTTATCAACTTTTTCACATTTCCATGACCCCTTTTTCCCTGCCCGTCTCACGCCTCAATTCGATTCACCCGGAATTGTGTCGATTTCGGTTGGGCGGGTGCATGACGGACCATCTACTTCACCTTATATATATCTTTCAGGTTTCTGCCATACCCGTCATAGTCCAATCCATACCCCACAATAAAGTCATTGGGGATCTCCAGGGCCACATAATCGATGGTGAGTTTCTGCCGCAATGCAGCCGGTTTAAAAAGCAGGGTGGCAATTCTCACCTCCCCCGGGTTATATTTCTCCAGCTCCTTCTTGAGGGAGACCATCGTATTTCCGCTATCCACAATATCCTCCACAATCACCACGCTCCGTCCTTCGATGCGCTCATTCAACCCCAGCACCTCCTGCACTTTGTTGGTGGAAGAGGTGCCATGATAGGAGGCGAGGCGCACAAAGGTGATCTCACTGGGGATGGAGACCTCTTTCATCAGCTCTCCGGCGAACATGAAAGCACCGTTGAGCACCGCCAGAAAGATCGGCTTCCTCCCTCTCAGATCTGAGTCTATCTGTTTGGCAATCCGCTTTATTCCCTCTTCAATAATCTCTTGTCCGATAAACAACTAAAACTGTTTATCATTGATGGTTATCACTTTTTTCACTATTCGAGATTCTTTAAAGCGTCAAAATTACTACTTTTTATGATTGTACAAAAATTTTTATGAAAAATATAGCAGTCATGCCGCCATCCCGCTATTTCAGCATCTTTGGCACGGATTTTGATTATATCATCAACGAGAAAACCCAAAACAAAAGTACACATTATCTGTTCTAAGAGAGAGACAAACATAGAGACAAACGTGATGATGAATCCATTTAAAAAACATGCAACCCCCGACGAGTATCCCGAAGCAAACGTCATATCCTTTATTGCCAGCGATTTCGTGGACGGAAATCAGGAGATAGAGGAATCCCGGCTGGAGGAGAGCATTCCCCTGCTTCCGTTACGCAACACCATTGTCTTTCCCGGCAGCACACTGCCCATATCGGTAGGACGGAGAAAATCGCTGGAGCTGATCAAATCGCTGGGCAAGAAACAAAAATATATCGGTCTGGTATGTCAGAAAGATTCCACCGTAGATAATCCCGATGAGGGCGATCTTTACCCCGTCGGCGTCATTGCCGAAGTGATCCGGGTGATCGAATTGGGAGACAACAACCTCAGCATCATCGTACAGGCAAGAAAACGGTTCGAATGGCAACAGATTGTCCAGAGCGAGCCCTATATGAAGGCCACCTTCAAGATAAAGGAGACGCTGAAGGCATCGAAAGAAGACAAAGAGTTTAAGGCGATTCTCGACTCCATCCGCGAGTCGATGCTCAATATGCTCCATATGCTGGGCGAGCCACCCCGCGAGCTGCTGCAGACCCTCAACAGCGAAGCTTTCTCCGACATGCTGATCAGCTATAGCGGTACCAACCTGCCGATCGAAGGGCATGAGAAGCAGGAGTTGCTGAACATCAACGACGAGAAGGAACAGGCCTACCGACTGCTGATGATCCTCAACCGCGAGTCGCAGGTGTTGGAGTTGAAGATGAACATCCAGATGAAGACCCGTGAAGATCTGAACCAGCAACAGAAAGAGTATTTCCTGCAGCAGCAGATCAAAACCATCCAGGAGGAGTTGGGAGGCAATACCCAGCAGATAGAGATCGACGAGTTCCGGAAAAAGGCGAAAGCGAAGAGATGGAACAGCGAGGTGGCACAGACCTTCGAGAAAGAGGTGCAGAAGCTGGAACGGTTAAATCCGCAATCGCCGGACTATTCGGTGCAGTTCGGCTATCTGCAGACTATCCTCGAACTGCCGTGGGATCTCTACACCAAAGACAACTTCAACCTGAAGAATGCCCAGAAGGTACTCGACAAGGATCATTTCGGTATGGAGAAGGTGAAGGAGCGGATTATCGAACACTTGGCCGTATTGAAACTGAAGGGCGACCTGAAGTCGCCGATCCTCTGTCTCTACGGCCCCCCCGGCGTAGGAAAGACCTCACTGGGGAAATCCATCGCCGAAGCACTCAACCGCAAATATGTACGCATCTCGCTGGGCGGCCTGCATGATGAAGCCGAGATACGGGGTCACCGCCGCACCTATATCGGCGCAATCCCCGGCAGGATCATCCAAAACATACAAAAGGCAGGCTCCTCCAATCCCGTTTTCGTATTGGACGAAGTGGACAAGATAGGCAACGACTTCCGGGGGGACCCCTCTTCGGCGCTGCTCGAAGTGTTAGACCCGGAGCAGAACTTCGCCTTTCACGACAACTACCTCTCGATTGACTACGACTTGGCGAAAGTGCTCTTCATTGCCACGGCAAACAACCTGAATTCCATCCCCCGGCCGCTGATCGACCGGATGGAGATGATTGATGTAGGGG
>JAAYFR010000035.1 GCA_012728155.1 Bacteroidales bacterium
AGTAACCTGCCAATATATGGGCCGTATTAGTTCTCGCTTGTTCTTCTTCCGTATTAATTTGACCCCTATACCATTGTTTTTATAATCAATCATAATCTGTTTAGTTGGTAATTAATACAATTTTTAAATTCGTAATACCCTTAGAGGTTAATATACAAGTCTATAACGTATATAATTTAGTCTCACATTAGTCTCACAAAGTTAGAAAAACATACAATAATAACCAAAAATATCAATAAAAATTATACTACTATAAATGGTTAAATATCACAAAAACAGATATATATAAATATAGGTAAATATCAATAATTAATATCCTTAGCTTCCCAAGCTGAGGGTCGCGAGTTCGAGTCTCGTTTGCCGCTCACTGAAAATCAGTCGCTTATGGGCTTTTCCTGTAAGCGATTTTTCTTTTTGGGTAAACAATGGGTAAACATTTTTCCACAAACATCAAAAATCAACCACCTCTATCCATAACCTCTGGCAACCGTACCGGTTACCAGGTTATGCCATTCACATTGAATAATCAATCTTGTCAGATTGATTGTTTCCACTCAACAAAAGTTTGGGTAATTATTCTCTGAATCTTTTCAGAAGTCTTTCATGTCCCATTAGAGAATACAAATCTGTTATGAGAGCGAAAGAATACCTTGAAATCAATAAGAAAAGGATTTACCACTACGACCAGGTAAAAAAATCTGTTTACGATCTCTACCCATTGAGAAGTAGCAAGATACAGACGGAAGTCTATTTTAACCCAACTTTCCGCCTTATCCTCTCGTGAAGTTAAATTCAAGTTAAAAACAACTTGATTTCGTTGTCTAAACAGTTAAATTGGGACAGTGGCTAACCGTAAAATGCTGATATTGAGATGTGTTTTTTTCGACATTTCATTTGTAGTACCCATCCGGGGTTGGATAAAGAGGTTTATTTTCAGACCTTTGCGTCATGCATTTTAGCGCCACATATCGTCACAATCCTCAGACTGGACAAAACGAACCGTACTACCGTCTGAAGGAAACATACCGGGATTCTGCCGGTATCATGCGCAGCCGTATCCTGCTTTCTCCGGGATTTATAAAGGGCTTGAGCGGCAAGCAGCTCCGGGATGTCTCTGTCGGGTTGACCCACAGGATGGAACACAAGGATGAGGCGGACCTGTTTGGCGATGCCTATGAAGCGCATGAGTCACCGGTAAAAGAGTGGATCGACTCCCTGTGGGGCATGATGGTTTCGCAAAACAAAATTGACATTGACCGCAAGAAAGACGAGCTTCGCATCCGGGCGGAGCGCAACTTTTTGTTTGGCGACACATTGGAAGGCAGGGAAGCCCGCGAGATGGGTGCCGAATGGTGCTGTTACCAGGCCGTGGAGCAGTTAGGCGTGGCCGGTCTGTTGAGAAAGGAGGGCTGGGACGAGGAGTTCATCTCAAAGGCGTTGGCATCGCTCATAACCCGCACGGTGTATCACGCTTCAGAGTATAAGTCGTTACGCCTCATGCGGGAGAACTCGGCCGTATGCGAGCTTCTCGGCTTCCCTGCCTCGGATATGAACACGCATAACATTTATGACATTCCATTGGAGTTTTACAAGATAAAACAATCGCTGGAGTCCCACCTCTCGAATAAAACCAACCATTTGTTTAATTTGCAGGACAAGATCGTTTTGTTCGATTTAACTTATGCCGAATTAAAGATTATTCCGACTAACGATTTTATTCAACTGATAATGAGATGAAAATTTTTTGTGATTCGTTATAATATGTATATTGTATGATGTACTGTATTCGTTAACAGGACACTATCATCTTATAAATATTATAATTATGAGTCCCCTCCGAAAAGTCTCTGACTTTTTATCATCAGTTCAGTAACGTCCGAAAGGAACGGTTTAAATTTTAAATTGCACTAAAAATAGTGCTCTCAATGCTTGCATATCACTCATATATTCAGTATATTAGCGGTATATTTAAAATCTGCAAAATGTTTAAAGAATCCGATAAGAATCCACAAATGGACATGTTTTCATCCCCTGCCGGGATGTTGCGAGACTCCACGTTGAAGAATTATCTGAAAAATGACTCTTGGCATAATATGTTCCGTGAACACGTTTTAATGCGTGTAGATGAAGGTATATTCAAAGTCCTTTACTCATCAGATAACGGTTCTCCTAACGCTTCCATACGCGTTCTGGTGGGAATGATGATCCTGAAAGAAGGTCAGGGCTGGAGCGATGAGCAACTCTTCGAGGAATGCAGCTTTAACCTGTTGGTTCGCGGTGCCCTGGGGTTGATGAACCTTACCGACACCCCTCCCGCTGCTTCCACTTACTACCTGTTTCGTAAGAGGGTAATGGATTATAACAGTGAAAATGGCACTGACCTGTTCAAGGAGTGTATGCAACAAATAACTAAAAGCCAGATACTCGACTTCAATGTAAGCGGCAAACAGGTACGCATGGACAGCAAGCTTATAGGAAGCAACATCACCTGGTATACCCGCTACGAGCTTGTACATGAAACACTCGCCCTGTTTATCGAGGAACGTTCAGAGCATATCTACAAGCGCAACCTCTCACGTGAGGAGTTTGCCCTTATCGCTCACATCATGGACGAGGAAGGCAATAAGTTCACCTATCGCAGTAACAAGAAGGAGATAGATACCCGTTTTGTCGCTTTGGGCAAGCTGATGTATCGTTTGGTCAACCTGTTTAAAAAACATGACTATGGAACTTATCAAACCCTGAAGAGTGTTTTTGAACAGCAGTTCACCATAACTCCCGATAAGAGCATACTCCCTTTGGAGAATGACAAGATAAGTGCCAAATCGATACAATCGCCTCACGATACCGACTCCCACTACCGTAACAAGGGTGGAAATAAGGTAAAGGGCTATTCTGCAAACATTACTGAAACATGCGATGATCCACAGGATAGTGTAGCAGAGCCCGGGGAAAGCGACAAGCGGGGGTTGAACCTGATCACCGATGTAAACCTGGATGTTGTCTCCACACCGGACTGTGACTTTTTCGAGCCTTCCATCAGGGAAACACAAAGGCTCCTTGATGACAAGATTGAAAAAGTATATGCCGACGGAGCATATAACAGCACCGGTAACCGGGATTATGCCAATGATAATGAAATGGATTTGATCCTTACAGGCATACAGGGGCAATCTCCCGGATATGAGCTCTCACTTAATAAAAAGAATCCCGACGAGCTGATAGTTCTTGATACTTACACGGAAACATTTATTAAAGCATATTCAGCAGCAACCGGAAAGATAGACTCACAAACAGGAAAACCTGAAAAGAGATGGCGCATCATAACCGATGATGGTAACTACCGTTACTTTACACCCGAGAATCTCCAAAC
>JAAYFR010000350.1 GCA_012728155.1 Bacteroidales bacterium
AATATAATAAATCCTTTCAAATATCACCATTTATAGGTATTGCAGCTGTTGTCTGGTTAAGTTAATTTTGTATTTTTATACTTTCAGAATTTCAAATATCATCGAATAAAGTGAAAACGGTATTCAGGAATAGCCTATCAAAGCAGGTCGCGCGATTGTTAATCGTAGCGCTCGGCTTGTCTATCCTGAACAATGCCGTTTTCCTGCATGCGCACCGTTTGCCCGATGGACAGGTTATCCTGCACGCCCACCCGTATAAAAAGAGCCAGGACAAGGCACCGATTCCTATCACAGCACACCATCACACTGCCGCGGAATTGTTTGTTTTAGCGCAACTCCAGTTTCTCTTCTTTGTTTTGGTTACGTTGTCCGCCTCTGTCTTCAGAATTGGCTATAAAAGAGTTTTCCCTTATATTTACCCGTCACTACATCTCAAATACTACGCAAAACCATGAGGGCGTTCCCCGCCTATTCCCGACGGGATAAATTGATAACTTTCATAAATTAAATCATTTTTCTTCTTTCCGGAGAAACGGCTACTGATTGTACCGTATCGCCGATGAATTTGTTTTTCGCTATGGCATATCGAGAACAGGATTGCTTTAGATACACGGAAAATATTACCCGTTTTTTTTTAATCCTCCTCCACCATTCCCTATAAAATGGGTAAAATTGACAAAATGGGATTTTCGGAGGAGACTCAAACATTGAATAAACTTATGAGAAAAATTATAATAATTGCTATAATCATTTTTACCGCTGTTATTGCGGGAAGGGCACAAGCAAAAAGAGGCACGGACGCCAATATTGTGGGCGACGTGCAGAGCAAAGGGGAACATGTCCCTTACGTGACAGTATCGATTGATGGAACAACCATCGGCTCTTCAACTGATGCTACCGGACACTTCCAGTTAATCGACCTGCCGATAGGAGAATTGACGGTGCGTGTCAGCGGCGTCGGTTACAAGAGCGTTACCCGAAAAGTGACTACGAAAGCCAATACTACCGAGGAGATCAAATTTATTATTGAGGAGGATCCGCTGCAATTGGAAACAGTGGTGGTTACGGCCGACCGGAACCAGACCAACCGTGCCGAAGCGCCGGTAGTGGTCTCATCCATCTCCCCGCAGTTGATGGTGCAGACCCAGTCGGTGAACATCGCCGAGGGTCTTTCCTTTACTCCGGGGCTCCGGACGGAAACCAACTGCCAGAACTGCGGGTTCACCCAGCTCCGGATGAACGGGTTAGAAGGGCCTTATACACAAATATTATTGAACAGCCGACCGGTCTTCAGCGGATTGGCGGGTGTATATGGACTCGAACTGATCCCCACCAACATGGTGGAACGGATGGAAGTAGTGCGCGGCGGCGGCTCGGCCCTCTTCGGGGGAAATGCCATTGCCGGAACGGTCAACATCATCACCCGGGAGCCGTCCAGAAATTCTTTCAATGTGGAAAGCAGGATTGGAACGATTAACGTGGGTGGACGTAAAGGCTCCAATACGAGGACTGACGCACAGCTGAACGTGAACGCGTCCGTAATCAGCGACAACCGCAAAACGGGAGGGTATATCTACACCATGTTGCGGAACCGCGGGGCGTATGATGCCAATGGCGACGGCTTTAGCGAGATGGTGGAGATGGAGAACACCACCTTCGGCTTCAACGCGTTCCATAAGCCAGGCAGCAAGAGCAAGATCTCGCTCGACGGGTACCGGATCAGCGAATACCGCAGGGGCGGTAACATGCTCGATCATTTGCCTCACGAGGCCGATGTGGCGGAACAACTCGAACACCTTATCTCGGGAGGAAACCTCTCCTATGACCTCTTTACCAACAATAAATATGACAAGCTGAACCTTTATGTGTCGGCCCAGCATGTGGCTCGGGCTTCCTATTATGGCGCCGAACAGGATCCCAACGCTTATGGAGATACCAAGGGGCTGACCTCTTCGGTGGGTGCCCATTACAACCTGAACAGCGACTGGTTTTTGTTGGCTCCCTCCTCCACTGTCTTCGGGATTGACAACACCAATGACAGGCTAAAGGACGTGAAGTTGGGTGCAGGTGGAGAGGCGAACACTACCCTCGCCGACCAGACTGTAAATACGTTGGGGACATTTGTGCAGCACGATTGGAAATCGAACAAGGTGAACCTCTCGTTAGGATTACGTTATGACTACTATCGTATCAAAGATACGGAAAGCGTAAGCGACGACCCCAAAGGTGGAGTGCTGGTGCCGCGCGCCAGTGTGTTATATAAGATTACCCCCGATTTGCGGTTCCGTGCGGGATATGCCAGGGGTTACCGTGCCCCGCAGATCTTCAATGAGGACCTCCATATCGACCTGGTAAATGCCACCCGTGTGGAGACACGTAACTCCCCCGACCTGAAACAGGAGACTTCCAATGCATTTACCGCCTCTTTCAACTCGGTATTCGTCTGGGGAAGCACCTATCACGATTTTCTGGTGGAAGGATTTTACACCTCGCTGAATGATCCTTTCTCCAATGAGTATGCGCTGATTGATGAGAATGACGAATCGCGCGGATTCTATTACGAGAGGGTGAATGCCGAAGATGGCGCTTATGTGGCCGGGGTGAACCTCGAACTGAAATCGCTCTTCTCCACCAGAGTGGAGACACAGCTTGGTTTTACTTTCCAGTCCAGCCGCTACAAGACGGCACAGGCCTGGGGAGATGGGGACGAAAGTGTCTCGAAGAATTTTATGAGAACGCCGGGCCAGTACGGATATGCTACTTTTATCTGGAAGCCGACACACCACTTCAACACCTCCTTCTCGCTCAACTATACAGGACCGATGGATGTGCCGCATTTCGGACTGAATGCCGACGATTTTGAAGGTGCTGCACGGGAAAAGGTGCAAGCCGCTATCGACAATGGCCATATCATAGAGGGGGAATTGTTAAAGAGAACCCGCAGTTTTTTGGTCGCCGACCTGCTGCTCTCCTATGATTTCCATCTGGGAAAAGAAACTACTTTGGAGTTCTTTGGCGGTGTGAAGAATATCTTCAACCAGTTACAGAAGGACTACGACAAGGGTGTTTACCGGGATGCCAGTTATATTTACGGCCCCTCGGCGCCACGTACCATCAACGTTGGTTTCAGGTTCGGCAACCTGTAGGGTTACCACGTATTAGATTTTTGACGGGAAAATATATGCTTTATCCGGGTACTTCTCCCCATTACAGGGAGAATACCCGGATAAATATTTTATAGGTATAAAAAAGAGATCCTCACAGAAAAAGACAAAGAAAAATTTAGTCTAACTCTATAATTTTATAGGGATGATATAGAGTTACTATAGGGATGATATAGAGT
>JAAYFR010000351.1 GCA_012728155.1 Bacteroidales bacterium
CTTTTACAAGAGATGAGCGCCGACAAGAGGAACAAGGTGGTGATCAACAGCGGCAGGAACCGCCAGGTGCTCGACCAATGGTTTCAGGGGGTGGAGCTCGATTTTGCGGCTGAGCATGGTATGTTTTACAAGGAAGAGGGGAAGTGGCATAAGAATATGCAGGAAGAGATAGAATGGAGTGACGAGATCATTGATATCATCCAGCATACGATCGACAAAACACCCCGCTCTCATCTGGAGAAAAAAGACGCTTCACTGGTATGGCACTATCGCAAGGTGGATGTTTGGCTTGCCGAACTGAGGGCACAGCAGCTGATCAACGCCTTGATCTGTCCCTGCTCCAGGTTGAACCTGCAGATTGTTCCCGGAAATAAGATCGTAGAGGTCAAACCACCCGATTTCACCAAGGGAAGTGAAGTGTTGCGCAGGCTTGAACACGGAGAGTATGATTTTGTCCTGGCTATGGGCGATGACACTACTGATGAAGATATGTTCAGGGCGTTACCACAAGGAGGCGTGAGTATAAAGGTGGGAAAATTTTATCCTGCCGCAAAATACCGGATACCTTTACAGGCATCGGTAATTCCATTCTTATCAAGTCTCATCCAATAAGTGTCTCCGGTTTTACCCACAAAAATCAACCCTGCAGGTGTCTTAGCAAAAGAGATCCCTGACGTTACGGACGAATAAACTTGGAGAGATGTTTCTCCTCCGAAAATAACACAGCCGTGTTGATAAACGCAAGATGCGAGTAAGCTTGCGGAAAATTACCCAACCGACGTTTGGTCTTGAAATCGAGGTCTTCGCTATAAAGCCCCAAATGGTTTGAGTAAGAGATCATCTTCTCAAATATCTCACGGGCTTCTTCTATTTCGCCGATTTTATAAAGCGCTTCTATCAACCAGAAGGTACAGATAGTAAAAGAAGAGGTGGGCACGCCAAAATCATCTTCCGCCTTGTAGCGGTACATCAATCCTTCGTGATAGAGATGTTCCTTGATTGCTTTCACAGTCTTTACATACCGCTCATTGTCGGGTTCAATAAAATCATAAAACTGCATAAGTAACAGTGAAGAGTCGTAATCTCTATTTTCATAGGCTTGGGTGAAGCACTGCAATTCTTCATTCCACCCTTTTTCGTGCACCTCCGCCTTGATCAGATCCGCTTGCCGGCGCCACTGTTCGGCATAACTCTCCCGGTGCAGGAGTTCGGCAATCAGTGAAGCCCTGTCCACTGCCACCCAACTCATCACCTTGGAAAAGACAAAATGCATCTTTCGGGTACGGAATTCCCAGATGCTCCTGTCGGGTTGGTGCCAGGCGGCCAACACCGAGCGCACCAGGTTCTTGATGATCTCCCATATCTCCTCCACTTCATCCAATGTGCCGGGAAAATAGAGATAATATTTATAGATGACATCCAGCAGATAGCCGATGGAGTCATTTTGCTCCTGGTAATAGGCTGCATTGCCAATCCTCACCGGGCGTGACCCTTCGTATCCGCTCAGATGGGGCAGCTCCTCCTCCGTCAGTTCACGCTCACCACGGATGCCATACATGATCTGGATCGTTTCATTCCGGGACGATTTCAGGATACGTTTCACAAAACCGATAAATCGCTCCGCACTCTTCTTCTGCTTCATGAAGAGCAGCGTGTCTATCGACATGGAAGCATCACGCAGCCAGCAAAAGCGGTAATCCCAGTTCCGGTTCTCGCCGATGCTCTCGGGCAGGCTGGTGGTTACGGCAGCGAGCATGGCGCCCGACTCCTGATACTCCAACAACTTGAGGACTAATAAACTGCGCTTGATCATATCATTGTATTGCCGATAATCCCTTGAGCGGTTTACAAAATTGAGCCAATATACTTTTGTCCGCTCATACTCCAGCAGGATACGATTGATATCTACGGCCATCAACTTCTGGTTATAGGACAAAAGGAAGAAATGATGACTGGTCAGTTCAACCTCCTCGCCTTTAATTATTATTTCCGGCTCAAAGCTGCTGTAGAGATAGATCTTATCTTCGGAATCTTCTACTGAATGTGTTTTGATATAGCTGCCTACTATTTCGTGACGCACCTCTTCCCGGGCATAATTGATCTTGGGATCATAAATTATCCTGACGATGGGGCGTCCTCTTGTAACCCTGATATATCGATGAATCTCCGGCGGCATATAGTAGCGGTTCGCCTCAGTCTCATAACGGGGCATATAGTCGAAGACAATAAACTCGCTCTCAACAGATTCAAACCTTGTCAAAAGCATATTGGTATGGCCATGATAATTTTGGGTGATCCTGTATTCATCCGACACCTCAAAATGAAAACTCCCCCCTTTTTCTTCATCCAGCAGCTTGGCAAAGAGAGAGGGTGAGTCGAAATCGGGGAGGCAGAACCAGTCGATACTCCCGGTTTTTGACACCAATGCCGCAGTGCGGCAATTTCCGATTATTCCGTAATCCAAGTTCTTCATTCCAATCTATTTTATCTATTCCCAACATCGGGATAGTTGAAAATGTTCATTTACCATCGAGCTTGACAGCCCCATCTCACCCTGTTTCACTTATGATTTTTTTGTTGGTTATATGATCCATCCACCCGTCAGCTTATCTTCGACACCAATATAGACAAAGGAATAGAGGTATTAGCCCCCCTAATACCCGATTGGTTGCCGACATGGATTCGGGATACCGCAAGACAAGGCTGTTTATCGACAATCAGATACGCAACTCGCCTGTTTACGGCAAGTATATAACAATCGCACATAAAGGAGCTTACAATGAAGCCACCTATCAGTACGAACCCACTCTAAAAGTATTCGATTTGCCTCGTCCGTTGGTACGTCTCAATTCCGAGGGGGTAAATTCCGCTTTCAACTATAGAATCTTTTTTATACCTTTGTTCCGCAGCATATTTATTTGGCCTATGACCCTTCTCTAAGATTTTCATTTTTAGTGAAGTATAAGCTAAAATATGCTATTTTTTTATCTTTTATTCTTTGATAATCAACCTAATTTTTCACTGAGAAACATCAGTAACGGATCGCTATTTCCTCTTGATATTTTGCTCAATAAGGACTAGGTTAAAATAGCAACTAACAATCATTTAAAATTTATCTATATGAAAACAAGACAATTCCTATTATTCGCTTTAACGGCTGTGACTTTAAGTTCATGTAAAACGGTTTACTACCAGGTTTACAAGGCGGTTCCGACCGAACAACTAACTATTGAACAAAACACCTTGGCTTATGAAGACGAGAACTGCAAAGTAGCATACAATTTATGGGCTGATGGCGGAGATATCGGGTTTAGTTTTTACAACAAAACAGATCACAATATTTACCTAAATATGGCTGAAAGCTTTTTTATTTTGAACGGAGTAGCCCATGATTATTATAAAGACAGGAAATTTGTCTCTGGATCAACAATAGGCAGCAATGTATCCACAGGAGTTTCAGCATCAGTTGATGTTACAGGATTTAATTTTCTCAACTTGCTACAAACTAATTCCGGCCAGGCATCCAAAAAGCAAGGGATATTGAGAACCACTGAACAATCAGTGACCTATAATGAAAAGGAAGTGGTCTGTATTCCTCCAGGTACAAAAAAAAATATTTCGGAATATAAGGTAACAGATATGCTGTTTAGGGACTGTGATCTTTTAAGATATCCTGAACGAAAACAAGTCCACACTAAAAAATTTTATGTTACTGAAAGCCCTCTATTATTTAGTAATAGGTTAGCTTATACAGTAGGCGAATCGAAAGAGTTAATAAGATTTGAAAACGGCTTTTATGTTTCTGAAATTACCAATTATCCGGAAAAGGAGATAACCAAGTATGGGTACTACGAGTTTTGTGGCCAAAAAAGTCCGAAACAGGAATTATATTTTAAAAATCCTGCGCCAGATAATTTTTATATCAGATATGAGAAAACTGACCTTCATTGGAAGCATTAAAAGAGGCAGTTCAATATTTAGAGAATTCTATTCCAGATTACGGAGTTAATTATGATATTTTTGATAAAAGTAATGCCTATAGAAAGTGAGAGTGACTTTTTCTTTTGTAAGGAACTAAAAAAAGCATTTCAACCTTTTATTGGATAAAAAATAAAAACCGACTTCTGCTCATTAATTATTAAGAATTTCCACTATCTTTGATACTATCAAATGATACTATCATAATAAAAAGAGCATGAAACCTCCTTATAAAATTCCGGGCACATATCACCGGATTTCCAAGGCTTTTTCAGAATGGTTGAATGTTGTGTAATAACGGTTTTAAATCATAAGATAAAGTAATGAAATATTAATATATGAGCAAAAAAACACAAAACATTAAGTCATATATAGCCGTATATCCACAAATATACTCATACGAACTCCCAAATCGTAAAGAGAACATAGGTTCACAGAAAATTGGATATACTGAAAGAGAGTGTGTTGACGATAGAATAAAAGAGCAAGTACAAACAGCCGCATTTAGAGAAGAGTATCACAAACTTTGGAGTTCGCCCTCTTTTTTCAAAGGCAATAAAGAGAGTTTTACCGACAAAGCCTTTCATCAATTTCTTATAAAAAAAGGAGTTGAAAAAAGAGCTAACCTAGGTACAGAATGGTTCTATTTTAATGGATATCCGGAAAAATCAAAAGAACTGTTCGATCTGTTTCGCGAAAAAGGATTCTCTGCTCTTCAAAGCGATAGAGGTAAAACGGAATATACACTACGAACTGAACAAGAGGCAGCCGTAACAAAAACACTTGACTATTTCAATAAAAATGGAAACGGAGAGTTTCTCTGGAATGCCAAACCTCGTTTTGGCAAAACATTGGCCAGTTATGATTTAGCTAAACAGTTGAAAGCAAATAAAATACTTATTGTTACTAATAGACCAGCTATTGCAAACTCTTGGTTTGATGATTACGAAAAATTTATTGATGGGTATGCTTTTATATCTGAAACTTCATCATTGTCAAATAGAACTACCCTTAATAGAGAACAATATTTAAGAGCAAGAAAAGCAAAACCTTTCATCACTTTTATCTCATTACAAGATCTCAAAGGATCTAAATACTTTGGAGGAGATTACGACAAGTTACGCTGGGTAGCTGAGCTTGAATGGGATTTATTAATTGTTGATGAAGCACACGAAGGAGTTGATACCGGACGAACAGATGCTGCTTTTGATGTTATTAAACGCAAACACACACTGCACCTGTCCGGCACACCATTTAAAGCATTGTCGAGCGAGAAGTTTCCAAACGAAGCAATATACAACTGGACCTATCTGGACGAACAAAAAATAAAACATATAGAGCTGGAAGAAGGCGAAAATGGTGAACACACCGAGCTGCCCGACCTCAAACTATTTACTTATCGTATCTCACAAATGATAACCGATGAGGTGAATAAGGGAATAGAAATTGACGATGAAAACCGCGACTATGCTTTTGACCTAAATGAGTTTTTCAGAGTAGACCATCAAAAATTTGAACATGAGAATGAGGTAAGAGAGTTTTTAAAGAACCTATCTACAAATAAAAAGTATCCTTTCTCAACTCCTGAACTCAGAGATGAACTAAAACACACGTTTTGGTATGTGGGCAATAGAGTGGCATCGGTCAAAGCCCTAGAAAGACTTCTAAAAGAAGACTCCGTATTTAGGGATTATGAAATAATTATCGCTGCGGGTGATGGTAGAAGTTTTGAAGAAGAAGAGAGAGATTTCATAGCTAACGAAAGTTCTTATGAAAAAGTAACAGAAGCAATTGCCAAACACGACAAAACCATTACACTCTCGTGCGGGCAATTAACCACCGGCGTTACCATTAAAGAGTGGTCGGCTGTATTAATGCTAACCGATATCAAATCCCCCTCACTCTATATGCAGGCAGCTTTCCGCGCACAAAATCCACA
>JAAYFR010000352.1 GCA_012728155.1 Bacteroidales bacterium
ATTGGCCGATATCAGCGTATTGATAAGGATATTACGCGGAGCTTCGTCCCATACCGACACCAGATTCTTCGTCTCATGTGCCTTGAACGGCACCTTCCGTTTTGCACGCGGATCATAGATCGCTTGTCCGGCGGTATTGATCTCTATATTGATCACTCCGTCATAGTCTGAGTCGTTGGTAATCTGCAGTTTGATCACATAGACCTCCTTATCTCGATTGGTGATCTGGGTAACCTCCGGCGTGCCGAAAATATATACGGGAAGTGGTGTAGGATTATTCCATGTCTGAAGCGGTTTGTGCAGATCCACACCTGCCATCATTCCCATGGTATCCAGCAGGTGCTCAAACCTTAAATTGGTGAATATATTACGCTGCAGAACTGCACGTAACGAATCTCTATATTCTTTGTATCCCACATTTTCCTCGGCATAGGCAAACAGATAATTGGCTTTCAGTGAGGTGACGTTATCCAGCAGATCGCGATGCTCCGGATCGGCCAACAGCTCTTTAAAAGGTGCCTGCTCCATCAGCAGATTGGCTTTCTCGTTATTGCTAATTCCATTCATCTGCCTGATCCAGTTGTTATTATCTGCTTTATCCTGAAGATATAGCTCAATGAGTCGATTGGCTATCGGCCACTCGGAAGAAAAAATATTGTATCTGAAATTATACAATTGCGGAAAAACAAAATAGGGATTCGCACTCATCGAAACATTTACAGAACCTCGATCCCGCGACCAGTCGAAATTGCTTTCCGTTCGTTCAAACAGCCTCAAAAGTTGGTTCAGAACCAGCATGGCCGCCTCTTCATCACTAATTTCCTGGCCATGCCTTCTCGCCTGTTTTTTATTGTCTTCCACCCTTTTTACCACATCCGCTCCATTAATCAAGCTTCCCTTTTCCGGAAGCAACACCATCTCGGGTTGCATCACCTCCTGTGCCTGTGTCCAGGTACGCATATAACTGTAAAACTGTACAGGCACTTCGACAAGAGAAAAGCGATTGAACGAAAAATCGAGTGAATAGGCCACCTCAATCGCACGTCGGCGCTCTCTGATTTGTGCCGGAATCGTATCTGCAATCGAGGCAAATACAGTCGAAAAATAATCGTGCCCTTTCAAATACCATATGCTAAAAAGAGTTTCATCCACATCCACACTTTTCTGTTCATAATCACCAATAATCAGCGAAATGGAAGGGGTGAGAAAATCAGTCTCATAGATAAAGATGCTGTCATAGGTCACTTCAGTGACGATCTTGGTCTTCTTTTTTGCCATCTCCGCCACCTTGTCGGTAACGGAAGCAGAAGCCATCATTGCCTGAGCGGAAAACCTTTCCCCACGGGGAGGACCCCCTCCCTGTCCACTTTCTCCAGGCGCCATCCCGCCAGAGGCTCTTCCCTCGGAACCCCTGCCTACAGGACTTCTGCCTTCGGGAGATCTGCCTTCTGAACGTCTGCCTTCGGGGCCTCTGCCTTCAAATGAACGCCCTTCCCCATTGGCCCTTTCTCTATATTCACCTCCCGCGGCAGCTCTTCCGCCTCTCTCTCCATCTCTTCCCCCTCTTGCTTCAAAGTTAGCATCTCCCCCAGATCGCTCTTCTCTGTTTCCCCGTTGTCTACGTATGGAATCTCGATTAAAAACCCGGGTTGAATCTCTACCACGTCGGAATGTATCGGTAGTGTCCCGATCACGTCTAAAAGCCCGGGTAGAGTCCCGATCACGATCAAAAGCGCGGGTAGTGTCCCGATCCCTGACAAAGGGAGGGATAGCATCCCGGTCTCTTCCCGAAAGGCGAGCCGAATCCCCACGAGAGAAGCGCTCCCTACCACTGTGCTCCTCCTCTCTCAAAGCTGCAAAATCACCCTTCTCTTCGTCCGGTTCATCCACTTCTACTTCGGTTCTTTTGACGATTGGCCACTTCATAGTTCCCTGCGACAGTGCTTTCAGCTCATTCATGGTCTTCACTTTCAACCGGAAATGACTGAAATAGGCCTGCTGCCAATCGGGGTTTTCATTGCTGTACGACGTGCCTGGTCGTGGATACCAATACGTTTCAGGCGTAAAAAGCAGATAGTTCTTATCTTGAAAGCTATATTTCTTGTCGATCTTGAACATTTGACTGGCATACTCCTCCTCCAATAACTCGGCAGGAATATCGAGATAACAAAAACCATCATCGACAGATCCCTCATATTTCACGCTGAATTGAACCGAATCTCCCGGTGCTATCTCACGTCCGAAATCCACCAACAGGATCTGATGGTCACGCCTGAATGAGAGCTGCCTCTCATTTTCGGTCACCTCATCCACCTCCAGACCGGGATTGAGACAAAATGTAAAAACTGTGGCTCTTTCCAACGCAACGGCACGCATCTCCACTTCCGAGGCGATTTTCTTTGGATGCTGCGTGACACTGATATCGTAATGGTCGATCACCATTTTCGGGCTATTCACATATTGGTTGTTCACTTCTGTATATAATCGACGCATTTTTCCCGATTTGGTAATAGTCGCCACATGATTATATGCAGCCCATACCCCCATAGCGATAAAAAGCAGCGACAGGAAAAGCCAGCGATAACTACCATATTTTGTGTTGGGAAGCCTCCTGAACAGATAGATAGCAAGCGAGATAAACCCAATGCCGAGCAGAAGGTAGATCATACGGTGATTGATCAACACGCTCCAATTGGAGAATCCCACAATCGTGGATTTGACTAAGGGCAGGTTATAGACCATGTAATCAAACAGGTAATAGAACTTATCTCCGATATAGAACAGCGTAAGGGCGATGTATCCCAATAAAATAACAAAAGTGATGGCCTGACTTTTAAGGAGAAGCATCAATCCGACAGACAAGCCAAAGATATAAATCAGCGTGGGGATACAGATCAGCAAGAAATAGACAAGATAGGCAATCCAATCGATGGATACGCCGGAAATAATATTAAAAAGAATTACCAGTACGATAATAAAGAGGTCTAATCGGAAAAAGACTCCCATATTTCCTATGATCTTACCGATCACATATTCCGCATTGCTTAGGGGGTGTACATAGAAAACCTCTGATGTGTCGAGTTTCTTATCCGACTTTAAAAATTCGGAAGAGAGAAATACGGCTATGATGGCCTGTCCGGTATTCAGAAACATCAGGTTCACATAAGGGATGTTGGCCGGTAACGCCTTCATCAGCCAGATTCCACCCCCATCAGCCACCAACGCCCCAAAATTAAACACACACAATACCAAAACCGCCAGTACCAGGAAGATACGGTAGAACCAACTTCGCATCAAGAGCTTACTCTCATACTTGGCTACAGATTGTATGTTGTGCAATTTGGACATACCTTATTTTTGTAATTCCTGAAAAAAACTGTTTCCTGCAATCTCAATCACCCTTCGATCCATCGATTCAGCTTCTTCTCCATATAATATACATAAGCGTGTTCTAAATTTGGGGGGTAAGGCTCCGCATCGTAGCCTTCTATCTCGTCGGCAACAACCTGAATTTCCCATCCCGTACCGGATGGTATGGTGGTAATAACCGGATATTTCTTGTCAATCAACGGCAAGTCATCACTATTGATTTTCATACGCCATACCTTCCCTTCCGCAGTTTTCCGCATATCCTCGGGTGATCCGAAAAAGGCAATTTCGCCCCTGTTCATCAAGGCCATACAGTTACAGGTACTCGATATATCACCCACTATATGTGTCGACAAGATAATGGTCACGTTCTGTTCACTGATCTTTGCGAGCAGGTTGCGGAAACGGATCCGCTCTTCCGGATCCAATCCGGTGGTAGGCTCATCCACGATAATCAGTTTCGGATTGTGAATCAACGCTTGGGCAATACCCAAACGGCGCTTCATACCTCCCGACAACCTGGAGGCATATCGTTCCCGCACATCAAACAAACCAACGCTCTCCAGCATCTCATCCACCGCCTGGCGACGCTCTCTCTTGTTGTTCATCCCGGACAATCGGGCGGCATAGTCTAAAAATTCATGGGTTTTATATTTGGCGAAGAAACGGAAATCTTGCGGTAAGTAACCGAGGATGCCACGCACCTCTTTGCGCTCCTTCAGCAGGTTATAACCAAACACATCCACTTCTCCCGAAGTAGGCTCCATAAGGGCTACAAGAATTCGCATCAGCGTGGATTTTCCCGCTCCGTTAGGACCCAACAAGCCAAACATACCGGTCGGAATCTCCATATCGATATCTTTTAATGCATGGTTCCCATTCGGGTAGATCTTATTCAGCGACCGTATTGATATGCTCATTGTTTATTTATCCTACACCCATATTTTGGTGCGTTTTTTTACCAAAAAATAATTAATTGATAGTAAATCGTCACAAATATAGTATAAGATGAAAGGAATACAAAAAGTTTATTTATTTTTATATTTATCGGTGCAAATATTTCTCC
>JAAYFR010000353.1 GCA_012728155.1 Bacteroidales bacterium
CTCCTTTTACAGCTAAAATAAACAAAAGATGAAGGCATTTAAATATTCACTTCTTGCTATCCTTCTTTTTTGCGGTACAAATGTGTTTTCCCAGACGGTCATCCTCATAAACATCGGATTGACTTATCCGCCATACCCGGTTATCAGGGTGCTATGAAAGATATTAAAATTTCATTTTCAGATGCCGGAAAGGCCAAAATTACAAGGATTAATTTGGGAAAATAGCACCTAATTTTTAACATAAAAAATCATTTTACATGGTTTTAATACCATTTTATATAGTTAAAAAATAACAATACTATGTATATTTGCAACAAAAATTTTAATAAAAATAGATATCACCTTAAAAAAAGCAATTCACATGTTTAATAATCTAAAAAGAATGAAAGAATGAAAAAGGCAATTCCATTAAAAATTGGGAAAAGGCTCATAATCTTCTTTTTGTGCATGCATTCAATCGGACTGTTTGCACAAAATATTACCGTTACAGGATTGGTTACGGATACGAAGAATGAACCTCTTATCGGTGTGACTATCAAGCTTGTCGGAAATGAGTTGAAAGGCACGATCACCGATTTCGACGGCAAGTATGTTTTCCCCAATATACCACCGAATTCGAAAATCCAGGTATCTTATGTAGGTATGGAAAGTAAGATCGTAGATGTGAATGGAAGAACATCTATAAACATTGTACTGGAAGACGACTCGGAAATGTTGGAAGATGTCGTAGTTGTGGCTTATGGAGTACAGAAGAAGGTTTCTGTAACAGGTGCCATCTCTTCCGTCAATACTGATGAACTCCGGGTTTCTTCATCGGCGAGTCTTGCCAATGCGCTCGCCGGGCGTATTGCCGGTTTGACATCGATGCAGCGCGTGGGAGGACAGCCCGGGGTGGACGACGCCACGATGTATCTGCGCGGTGTGAGCACCATCAACGGAAGCAGCCCGTTAATCCTGATTGATGGCGTGCCCCGTGACAATATCCGTACAATCGACGTCAATGAAGTGGAATCTATCTCGGTTTTGAAAGATGCTTCCGCCACAGCCGTTTTCGGGGTACGGGGAGCCAATGGGGTACTGATTATCACCACGAAACGAGGCAAGGAGGGCAAGCCCGAATTGTCGATAAGTACCACCCAAAGCTTCTCCAAACTCACGCGTGAACCGGAAATGCCCGGATCAATCGAATACATGAACCTGCGTAACCTGGCGATGACAAACGACGGCCACGTAGCCCCGTTTACACCCGATATCATCGCGAAGTTCGAAAATCCACTGGCAGGACTCGATCCGAATGATCCCGAGTATGAGTCGAAAGCCGCTCTCAGAAAATGGATGTATCCGGATAATGACTGGTACCGCTTTCTCGTCAAACGCTGGTCGCCACAAACCACGGTCAACGCCAATATGCGCGGTGGAACCGAAAACATCTCTTACTTTATGAACGTGGGATACCTCCATCAGGGCGGCAATATGAACACCCTTTCAAAAGACATCCTGAAATATGATCCCTCGTTCAAGTTAGACCGCTACAGTTTCCGATCCAATATCGACTATAAGGTGACGAAATGGATGACGGCCTTCCTCAATCTGGGCACCTATATTGAAAAGGTGAACATGCCAAACTCATCAATCATGTATGGAAACGACAGGAATTGGCTGGTGAGGGATATGATGTATCATGCACAAACCATTCTACCGATCTCACCGGGACCTTCCACGATTCCCGGATTCGGTTTGCCCGCTAATCTACCGCTCGACCCCACCTACCTGTCTCATGGTCATTATGCCGACCGATCGCCCATCATGATCATGAACTGGTACGGCTACGACCTCAATACCCGTTCAAACCTGAACTCTTCATTCGGCATCAACCTCGATCTGGCCGGAATCACCCAAGGACTCAGCTTCAACGGGATGATTTCCTACGATGCGGCAGGGAACAAAAGACAACGTGGAAACATGTGGCAGACTGATTACCAAGCTTTTGTCGATCCCAATACCGACGAGCTCACGTTCTCGGTGCATGAATTACGACAGGACAATTTTTCCTTGTCTTACGAAAATGGCTCAAAATATAATATCAACGCGCAAGCACAACTTCTCTACAACCGTTCTTTCGGTGAACACTCCATAGGGGGGATGCTTCGGACAGAAAGGGACTATTGGGATTCAGGTGGTGCAGATTTACCATTCAACGTGCTGGGTTTTTCCGCACGCGCCACTTACGACTATGCGTCACGTTACTTTGCTGAAGTGAACTTTGGATATAACGGCTCGGAACAGTTTGCTCCCGGTCAACGGTTCGGATCCTTCCCCGCCTTTTCCGCCGGATGGGTCCTCACAAACGAACAGTTCTTATTAGACAACCCAATCC
>JAAYFR010000354.1 GCA_012728155.1 Bacteroidales bacterium
GTTGTGATTTGGGTAAGAGGCATGTTTGATGTACGTTACATTCGTCTTCAGCAGTATCTTTTTAAAAAAAAAGTATGAAACGAGCATGATAACTGTTCTCACACAAGAACATGACTAAAAGCGAGTTCCATACGACACCTTTGAATTTTTTCGAAAAGTGAATACAGAGATAAAACTTGTTTTAACTATGTTGAGCGAAGAAAAAATCTAATAAAATTGAAAATAAATAATTTTAGTCGTATGAAAAAAAGGGATATAGCAGTATTACTAACCTGCCACAACAGAAAAGCTAAGACGATCGGCTCTCTTGCGTCATTATTTCAGGCAACTATTCCTCAGGAATATCAACTCGATTTCTATTTGACGGATGACGGATCTACTGATGGAACAGGCGATGCTGTAGAGGAACTCTTTCCGCAAGTGCGGGTGATAAGAGGAGATGGCAATCTATTCTGGGCAGGAGGAATGAGTTTGGCATGGGAGACAGCCATGCAGGAAAAATCATATGATGCCTATTTGCTACTCAATGATGATGTGGAGTTGTATCCCGATTTTTTTATGAACCTGTTGGAAGCAGAAGCCTATTCGTTGAAAGAAACCGGCAAGAGGGGTATCTATTCCGGTGCTACAGTCGATAAAAATGGGGAAGTAACCTATGGAGGATCCAAGGTAAACAACTATCTGCTGATTGTGAGATTGAATATGCTTGCACCCACAAAACAACCGCAAGTATGTGATATTACCAATGCAAATGTACTTTGGGTGAGTAAGGAGGTGGTAGACAAGATCGGCATATTCGATTATCATTTTACCCACGGTATCGCCGATTACGACTACTCCTTCCACGCCAAGAAGAAAAAAATACCGCTGTTTCTTGCGCCAGGAATATGTGGAGAATGTACCGACGATCACCAGAAGAACTGGAAAAGCAATCAATATACGCTGAAAGAGCGGATTGCCTACCTGAAGAGCCCTAAGGGACTGGCCTATGATGAGTATTTGTACTATATAGGAAAGCATTTTCCCCTGTTTCTGCCCTATTCATTTATGATGTTATGGATAAAGACTTTGTTTCCAACGATATGGGATCGGACTAAAAAAAATAAAAAAATTCCGCTATGATAAAAGAGAGAGGAACATCCAAACAGAGGATGATGATTTTTCATCCCGCACTGGCACCGTACCGGATCGACCAATTCAATTTATTGAATGAACGGGTCGACCTCGAAGTGGTATTCCTTATGGAAGAGCTGTCGGACTTTACTATGGATCAGAAAAAATTGAGGGATGCATGCCAATTCAAAATCTCCTTCCTATTGAATGGTCTCCACTATAAAAGGCGTTTATTCCGTTTCGGCATACTGCGCAAAATAAGAGAAAGCAATCCCGATATAGTGATGGGATTCGAATATTCATTGACTACCCAGTACCTGATCATGTTAAAAAAAACGGGGGTTATAAAACAAAAAATTGGCACTTTCGTGGATGATAGCCTTGATATTTGCAATAATGTGCAGTCTACTCTAAGAAAATGGGTCAGGAATAGATTGGTAAAGCAGCTTGATTTTATGGTGGTGATGTCGGGGGAGGTGGCAGCTTTTTACCGGGATCATTTAAAGATGGATGAGAAAAGATTGATTGTGTCGCCTATTTTGCAGCTACCTGAACGTCTGAGAAAAGAGGTTGCTACGATTGAGTCGTTTGCCAGCCGTTATGTTGAGGCTTATGGATTGAGAGGGAAAAAGATAGTTCTTTTCGTGGGACGTTTTGTTCCGGAGAAGGCATTACCGCAATTTCTGAAAAATATTGCCCCTCTCCTTCAATCTCGTGACGATGTACGGTTGGTACTGGTCGGCGAAGGGAAGGAAAGGGAGCAAATTGCAGAGGTAGTAAAAGAAAAAAAGATAGAAGAAAAAGTAATCCTACCGGGTAAGTACCAATCGGAAGAGCTCTACGGCTGGTATGCATCTGCTTCAGGATTTATATTGCCCAGTCTGTCAGAGACATTTGGTGCAGTAGTGAATGAAGCATTGATTTTTGGATTGAGAGTTTTCTGTTCACGCTATGCGGGAGCAGCAAGTTTGATCACCCCTGAGAACGGTGTTGTCTTCAACCCCTTGGATAGTAGGGATACTTGTGTGAAATTCCAACAATATATAACCAATCTGGAAGCTGTTGGAAATATCTCGCTGGAGAAGAAACCCTCTTTGATGGAAGATCTGCGGCTCTCTTTTTTACGGGAATGGAGAAAAATAATATAGAATGATTTGTTATGAGCCAGACAGGGAAAAATATCCTTTTTATGCTTCATTTGCCTCCGCCGGTTCATGGTTCTACCATAGTTGGAGAGCTTGTGAAAGAGAGGGAAATCCTCCATAAATCATTTCATGGCAGGTATATCAACTTGATGTTGTCGAGTAAAGTAGATGAAAGTGGTAAAACAAATTTGAAGAAATTGTTCCGTGTGGTGATAATCTGGTTCAATTTGTTGGGGAAATTATTGCACCGAAAGCCGGATTTATGCTACTACGCACTTACAACCACTGGATCGGGATTCTATAAGGATGTACTTTTTATAGCATTGATATATCTTTTTAGGGTTAAGATTGTATATCATATCCACAATAAGGGAGTAATAGATGCCCAAAAGAAAAAAATTAATCATCTATTTTACAAGTTCGTGTTTAAAGATGCATTTGTAATCCTGCTCTCCCAACATCTCTATTACGATGTGGAGGCATATGTGCCGCACAATCGCCTCTATTATTGTCCGAACGGCATTAAAGATTATCAACCAACTGCCGCTTTACTGACCTTATCCGAAGACAGACCTTTTACTATTCTCTTTCTCTCGAATCTTATTGAGGAGAAAGGTGTGTTTGTTCTGGTAGAAGCCTGTTCCATACTGAGAGATAAAGGATGCGAATTTCGGTGTAATTACGTGGGAGGAGAAGGAGATGTGAGTGAAAAGCAATTCAATGCATTTATAGAGAAAAAAGGTTTGACAGAGCAGGTGAAATATCTTGGAAAGCGATATGGTCGGTTGAAAGAGATCTCTTTTGAACAGTCCGATCTATTCGTCTTACCTTCACGATACGACTGTTTCCCATTGGTGGTGCTGGAAGCAATGCAGCACGGCTTACCGGTAATAACCGCTTATGAAGGGGGAATGCCTGATATGGTAGATGAAGGGAGTAGCGGTTTCCTCCTCTCCCGTTACGATGATGCGGAAGAGTTGGCCGGGAGGATTGAATTATTGATCTCCGATCCGGAATTGCGTAATCAGATGGGAAGAAACGGCAGGGTTAAATATGAGAAAAATTTTACCTTGGCTGTTTTCGAAGAGCGATTACTTTGTATATTACAGGAAGTTATAGATTATAATAAATAAGAAAATGTTACGAGAAGTATCAAAAGAAGAGTATAGAAAATATTTTACTGTCGATCACCATCCCTATATCACAGAGGTATTTATTGCGCTGAATGAAAAAAAACAGGAGAGAGTAATCAGGCTGATGAGCGATAAATGCAGCTCCATTGGTCTTTTAGTAGGATTGAAAGAGGGGAAACTTCGATCTCCCTTTTCCGCACCGTTTGGAGGGTTTCATTATACGCATGAGTATATTGATTATAGTCTGATAGAGGAGTTTTTAACTGATCTGAAGGAGTATATTACCGATAATGGATTGGAAAAGATATCGATCACACTCCCTCCCGACCTCTATCAAGAAAATATGAATGCTAAGCTTGTGAATGCATTTATCCGACTTGGCTACAAAATGGAAATCCCCGATATGACTAATTGCGTGAATTTAATAGAATTTAATGGGAATTGGGTTAAGAGTGAAATAGGGAGGAACTGCAGAAGGGCAGTCAAAAATGGTTTTATGTTTTCAGTTGCGACCGAGAGGGAAGAGATGGAAGAGGTGTACAAACTGGTACAGAAAAACCGTGAAGGGTTGGGCCGTAAGATACATATGACATTCGATGATGTGCTGGAGGTGGCGGATATTTTTCCGGTAGACTTTTTTTCGATTAGGGAAAAGGATGGAAATTATATAGGAGCAGCAATTTTATACCGTGCACACAAAACGATTGTGCAAGGGATCTTTATGGGTGGTGATCTGGAAAAACGGAATCTGGGAGTGATCGATTTCATGTATATGCACTGTTATAATTATTACAAGGAGATGGGGCTCAAATATATTGATCTTGGCACCTCCAGTCTTGATGGAGAACCCAATGTGGGTCTGTTAAGGTTTAAGGAAATTCATCATGGAGAGACATCTCTTCGTTACTCCTTTACATGGAAAAATGAATAACTTGTAAAAGTGGTCCGGCGTAGATTGAAATAGTTGAAAATTTAAAAGTAATGGCTATGTTACAACAGTTTACATTGTTTAATGGGGTCTTAGAGGAGTTGCCTCCTTCAAAAAGATTGATTACCACGCTGAATGCTCATTCGTTCAATAGGGTCAAGAGAGATCCCGCTTTTCATGAGGCGCTTCAAGCAAGTGATCTGCTGTTGCCCGACGGTATCAGTGTAGTATGGGCTGTACGCCTTTTATACGGGAAAAAAATCAAGAAAATTGCGGGTGATGATCTGTTCCATTTTGAGATGCAACGGGTGAATCGGAAAAAAGGGAAATGTTTTTTTCTGGGGAGTTCGGAAAAGACATTGGGCATGATTGAAGAAAGAGCAAGGAGAGAGTTCCCCGATTTGCAAGTGTATAGCTACTCGCCTCCCTATAAATCGGAATTCACGGAAGGAGAGAACCGTGCCATGATCGAGGCGGTGAATCAAATTGAACCGGATGTGCTTTTTGTGGGAATGACGGCTCCAAAACAGGAGAAGTGGGCGCATACCCATTTCAACCGATTAAAAGCTGAGCATATCTGCTGTATAGGTGCTGTATTTGATTTCTATGCCGGAACAGTGCAACGTGCACCAGCATGGATGATAAGTGTCGGAATGGAATGGTCCTATCGATTGATAAGAGAACCCCGGCGCATGTGGAAGAGATATCTGATAGGGAATACCCTCTTTGTATTGGAAATATTGAAAGAGAAATTTAACGGACAGCAAAAATAGATATCACTTATTTTTAAATTTATTGCTTCTTTTAAAATCATAGCATATGAATTCAGATCATTCAGGAGTGAAATTCTTTTTTCTCCTTTTCGACCTACTTCTTTTAAATATATCGGTCTATATGGTATCTCACAGTAGCCCGGTCTATGATTATGTGGATCTTCCGGGAAGAAACCTCTATATCCTGCATGCCAATATTTCAGAGCTCCTCGCCTATATATTGTACTCAAAGAGGAATTATTTTTTTACAGATAGTTATACGGAAAGGGTGAAAGCATTCAGTGTACGCTTTATTATCCTTCTGATTACCCTTTTCGTGCTGGCTGAGATTTTTCTTCCCAAAGGGTACCATAAAGGTTTTCTGGTAGAATATACAGGTTTTTTCTTCGTGGTAAAAGTAATCGTTTTTTATTTTATCTATAAGGTGCAACAATATCGATATAAGAAAGGATATGCCCATCATAGGGTTGCTATTTTGGGAGTAGGAAATCCGGACTTGATATTGGGGAAATTGCTGAATGACAACCCTTCCTTAGGATTTAAACTGGCCGGGTACCTCACCAACAAAAATTATCAATCAGATTTTGCGACGTTGGGTGAGTTGAATGATTTGGCCGCTTTATCGGAAAAATATAAACTGAATATGATTTTCGTGACCGACCCTGCCTATTTTACCAAAGAAAATACCCGAAAGTTACTTTCCATCTGTAATGAGACAGGATTGCGTGTTCGCTATATTCTGATGAAAGGGTATTGGAGTAATTATAATCACATAGGGAAAAAAAGAGAATCAGCCCGTTATTTTGAGATGTTTAATCCCCAGCAGATTCCATTGGACAGCCTTACACTACGGGTTCAAAAACGAGCTTTTGATATTCTTTTCTCCACCGGTGTTATTTTATTTATATTCAGCTGGTTGTTTCCCCTTATCTCTATAATGATTAAGTTGAACTCTAAAGGGCCTGTCTTTTTTCTGCAGAAAAGGACGGGAATCAATAACAAAACATTCAAATGTTTTAAATTCAGGACAATGACCGTGAATAAGGAATCCGACAGTAGACAGGCGCAGCTAAACGATTCCCGGATCACCTCAATAGGCTCCTTTTTGAGGCGTACCAACATCGACGAATTGCCGCAATTCGTAAATGTATTCCTCGGTAATATGTCGGTGGTAGGCCCCCGGCCGCATATGCTGAAACATACCGAACAATATGCAGCACTGATACAATATTACAAAGTCAGGCATTTTGTCAAACCGGGTATAACCGGATGGGCACAGGTAAATGGGTATAGGGGACTGACAGATGAACTCTGGAAAATGGAGAAAAGGGTGGAGTATGATATGGAGTATCTGGAAAAATGGAATTTTTTATGGGATTTTAAAATAATTTTCATGACGCTGTTCGGTAATAAAGCGTATGAAAATGCCGGATAAATGAAAAAATATTTTTCCAGGAATAGGGGAAAGAATAAACCGGTTTGTTTGGAGGTGAGTGAAGTGAGAAAATCTTCGAATTGTAATTAAAAATAAAAAGTAGAAATAATATGACAAAAGTAGCGCTAATCACAGGTATTACAGGACAGGATGGATCGTTCCTGGCCGAATTGTTAATAGAAAAGGGATATCAAGTGCACGGCATCATGCGCCGTTCTTCATCATTCAACACAGCACGCATTGAACATCTCTATTTTGATGAGTGGGTAAGAGACATGCAACGAGACAGGCTTGTCAATCTGCACTATGCCGATATGACCGACTCCAGCTCCTTAATTCGGATCATACAGACTACACAGCCGGATGAAATTTATAATCTCGCAGCGCAGAGTCATGTCAAAGTAAGCTTCGATGTGCCTGAATATACGGCGGAAACGGATGCCGTAGGTACCCTTCGCCTGCTGGAAGCTGTCCGTATTCTTGGCTTGGAGCAGAAAACCAAAATTTATCAGGCATCTACATCGGAACTCTATGGATTGGTGCAAGAAGTACCCCAAAGGGAAACTACTCCCTTCTACCCCCGTAGTCCGTATGGAGTGGCAAAATTATACGGTTATTGGATAACAAGGAATTATAGGGAGTCTTACAATATGTTTGCCGTGAACGGTATCCTTTTCAATCATGAGAGTGAACGGAGAGGAGAAACATTTGTCACCAGAAAAATTACTATTGCAGTGGCACGCATCGCACAAGGGATGCAAGATAAACTCTATCTGGGTAACCTGAATGCATCGAGGGATTGGGGATATGCCAAAGATTATGTGGAGTGTATGTGGTTGATATTGCAGCACGATACCCCCGAAGATTTTGTAGTGGCTACCGGAGAGATGCATACCGTACGCGAATTTTGTACCTATGCATTTGCCGAAGCAGGAATCAATCTTCGTTGGGAAGGTGTGGGCGTAAATGAGAAAGGAATTGATGCCACCACGGGGAAAATATTGGTAGAGGTAGATCCCAAGTATTTCCGTCCGGCAGAAGTGGAGCAACTTCTGGGCGATCCTACCAAAGCGAAGACTCTATTGGGATGGAATCCACGTAAAACATCATTTGAAGAATTGGTCAGATTGATGGTCAGACATGATATGAAATTTGTGAAGAAATTAAAAGTAAAAGATGCGATAGACAATGAATGAAATGAGTAAAATTTATATAGCCGGCCACACTGGCCTGGTTGGATCTGCCATTTGGAAAAATCTTCTATCGAAAGGGTATACCAATCTTGTAGGACGTTCCCATAGAGAGTTGGACTTGATGGATCGAACTTCGGTGAAAGATTTTTTTGACCGGGAAAATCCGGAGTATGTGATCTTAGCAGCTGCATATGTGGGAGGAATTGTTGCCAATAATACATATCGCGCAGATTTTATCTATCGCAATCTCCAAATACAAAACAATGTGATAGGGGAGAGCTTTACACATAATGTAAAGAAACTGCTATTTCTGGGAAGCAGTTGTATCTATCCGAAAGAGGCCCCACAACCTATCAGTGAAGAAGATCTGCTCACTTCGCCCCTTGAATATACCAATGAACCGTATGCGATCGCCAAAATTGCCGGACTCAAAATGTGTGAGAGCTTTAACATACAATTCGGCACCAATTATATTGCCGTCATGCCTACCAATCTGTATGGTCCGAATGACAATTTCGACTTGGAGAAAAGTCATGTGCTTCCGGCATTGATCCGCAAAATGCATTTGGCCAAATGTATGAAGGAAAATAATTGGAGTGGAATACAGAAGGATCTGAGGCGAAGATCATTGGATGGAATTGGTGGACAAAGCACAATAGATGATTTTGTCTTTACCCTGAATAAGTACGGCATTTTTTCTAATCATCTCGATTTGTGGGGAACGGGCAAGCCAATGAGGGAATTCCTTTGGAGTGAAGACTTGGCCGATGCCTGTGTGTTCATCCTTGAAAATGTGAATTTCGAAGATCTTAGAAAGGGAAAAGAGGAGGTTCGTAACTGTCATATCAATATCGGAACCGGTAAAGAAATCAGTATAAAAGAATTGGCCCTTCTCACTGCCGATATAATTGGATATACCGGTAGAATTAAATTCAACCCATTGAAGCCGGACGGTACGATGCGGAAATTGACCGATGTCTCTAAGCTAAAATCGTTGGGATGGCAATATCGGGTAGAGCTTGATGAGGGTATCCGCCGGATGTATCAGTGGTACCTAACCGATCAGGAAGAGAGTGTATAGATAAAAAGAAAATAGTAATAAAAAAACGTTATGGAATTTAGAACAATTATCGATATCCAATTCAAAGAATTCGATCAGACAGTCTTTGAAAAATCATTGATATGGTTAAACGATCCGGAGATAAAACGGCTTACCGATACCCCCGATACAAATTGGGATATTCGGAAGAGATGGTTCGATAGCCTGAAAGATAGGAGTGATTATTATATTCGATCGGTGTGGCGGGATGACGAACCGATTGGTGCGTGTGGCCTTAAGCACATTACCTCTACCGATGGAGAGTCATTTGTATATATAGGCGAAAAAAAGTATTGGGGTAAAGCTATTGGATTGCAGATGTTGCAGCATGTCATCAATTATGGAGAGACATTAGGATTGACTTCCATTTACGCTCAGGTGCTGAAAGAAAATATCAATTCTTTTAAAATGGCCAGCCGGTTCGGCTTTAGAAAAGAGAGAGACGTGGATGAGTTGAGAATATTGATGCGTTGTTATCTTTAAACAAATAAAACAAAATGGTAAGACCAAAAATTCTAATCAATGCTTATGCTTGTTCTCCAGATAGGGGTAGTGAACCCGGTATGGGCTGGAACTGGTGTACACACCTCGCAAAGTATTGCGAACTCTACATCATTACCGAAGAGGAGTTTCGGGAGAAAATAGAGGCAACTCTGGTTACCTTGCCACAGGGGGAAAGTATGCACTTCTATTTTAATCCGGTATCGGAGAGAGTAAGAGAAATGGCAAGAAATCAAGGCGATTGGAGGTTTTACGCTCATTATAAGAAATGGCAGAAGAAAACATTGGAAATTGCACGTAAGATTGTTTCAACAGAGAAGATCGATATTCTACATCAACTGAATATGATTGGTTTCAGGGAACCGGGATATTTGTGGAAAATAGAGGGAATCCCTTTTGTATGGGGACCAATCGGCGGATTAAAACAGTTTCCAACAGCCTATCTCCAAGGTGCGAATTTGAAGATGCAGCTTTTCAATCGCCTTAAAAATAGGCTCAATCTTGTGCAATTGAAGCATGATGTTAGGGTTGATAAGGCATTTAAACGGGCAGATTTATTGGTTAGCTCTATTCCTGATTCATACCGTGCAATAAAAAAATGGAAAAAAAAGGAGTCTGTCGTTATTCCGGAAACCGGCTCCTTTATCAGTGATGATATGGAGACAAATAGATTTTATGACAAGGATTTTAATGTGGTATGGGTGGGAAGATTCTATTTCCGCAAGCAGTTATCGTTAGCCTTAAAAGCTTTGAAGGCAACCCAGAATAAGCGAATCCGTTTAAATATATATGGCGATGGTGAAGCAGAGAGCGAGAAGGAGGCAAAACAACTTGTGAAAGATTTGGCAATTTCAGACCAAGTGATTTGGCACGGAAATCAACCTCCCGCCGTAGTACAACAAGCTATGCGTGAGGCGCAACTCTTTTTCTTCACAAGCATCAGTGAAGATACTTCGACCGTGGTTTTAGAAGCTATAAGCAACCGATTACCCGTTTTGTGTTTCGATACCTGTGGTTTTGGAGCTATAATCGATGAAATGGTAGGACGTAAAATTGCTCTTACCAATCCTGAAAAGTCAGTCACTGATTTCTCGGAATATTTGAATCTCTTCTACGCTAATCGCCCATTATTGGAGGAGTTATCCTTGAACTGTAAAAGAGTGCAGCAAAAGCTCTCATGGGAAGAGAAAGCAAAAAAGATGGTGAGCCTATATCAGGAAATAATATAATTGTACTCTCATGCCAATAACATTGGCGCGGGTAACAGTGACAATACCTTCAGTGAGTTCTGCGATTAGTTGCCGATCTCACTCTCCTCTTTATTTTCTTTCGACTTGGGAAGAACCAGGTTTAAAAATACACCAATAAGCGCGGAAAGACCGATACCTGTCATGCTGATACTTCCCAATTGCAATACAGCACCCCCAATCCCGGTGGTGAGAGTTAATGAGACGATGATCAAGTTGCGGGTATTGCTCATATCGGTCTTGTTCTTGATCATGTTATTTACACCCGTAGCCGCAATCATACCGAATAAGAGCAGCATGATGCCGCCAAGTACCGAACTTGGAATAGATTTGAGAAAAGCACTCACTTTCCCAACCAACGAAAAGATAATACCGGTGATTGCAGCAATGCGTATTACTGCGGGATCAGTCACCTTAGTGAGGATCATGGCACCGGTTACTTCAGAATAGGTGGTTACTGGAGGACCTCCAATGAATCCCGACACACAACAGGCAATACCATCGCCAAACAAGGTGCGATGTAATCCCGGATTTTTTACAAAATCTTTCTCGGCAACCTGACTGACCGCATAGAGATCGCCCACATGCTCAATGACCGGAGCAATGGCTACCGGAATCATAAAGAGGACTGCTCCCCATGAGAATTCCGGTTTGACAAACTGAGGTAACCCTATCCATGGAGCTACGGCAATACCGGAGAAATCTACCTTCCCCATCAACATAGCGGCCAGATAACCTACTATAATTCCACAGAAAATAGGGATCAATTGGAACAACCCTTTGGCAAACATACTTACCACAATGGCTGTTACCAGAGCGATGATGGCCAACAGCCAATCTTCCTTCGCCATATCTACCCCTACACCCGCCAATGAAAGACCAATCAGCATGATCACCGGTCCAATCACTACCGGGGGGAAAAGGCGCTCGATCAATTTTACTCCCTGCCATTTAACCAGCGCACTCATCAGGAAATAGACAAGCCCAACGGCTACCAAGCCCGATAACGTTCCCGCCAACCCATATAGTTCAGTAGCCTTTATGATTGGGGCGATAAAGGCAAAGCTACTCCCCAAAAAAATAGGAACCATCCCTTTCGTAACCAAATGAAAGATCAGAGTTCCTACCCCTGCGGTAAAAAGTGCTGTAGAGGGATCAAGACCAACTAATAACGGCACCAGTACCGTGGCGCCAAATGCCACAAAAAGAAATTGAACGCCCACAATGGTTTTATAGATGGGACTAAGTTGTTTGTTGTTCTCCATTGAATTGTATGATATCTATTTTGCCTGCAAAGATAAAAAGTTTCGTCAAATATGTATGCAAATATAAATAAAAATTAAACAAAGTTTGAGAATGTCGCCTAAATCTATTCGTGGGCTGCCTGAAAAGGAGAGGCAGGTAACCCCTCCCGGTTGTAGAGATTGGCATCCCCCGGGTTATCGCCCCATGCATATCGGACAAAGATCGGATTGGCTATCTCATCGTTATAGACCACTACCTGGTTCTCTTTGTTGACATAAGCCTTTGCCCATACATATTTTTTATCGGCACCTGCAATGGCAAATCCATTGAGATAACCATATTTGTTCTTTACCATCAAGCCGGAACCTGTATGATGGAAGTCAAGAATAATCCTATTCCCTGTTATATTCATTGATTGAAAAACCGGACCGGAATAAACGACCTCTTGACCGTATGTCTTGTTTAGGGCGATCAATGCCAATCTTAACCCCACATCCTGTTTGTTTCTGGGATGTATGTCGTTCGCTTCGCCAATATCAATCGTGACCGCTTCACCGGTATTGGGGACCGATAGGGTATGATGCTGCGCATCCCGTAGTTCAGCCCATTGGCTCTCTACCGGCAATGGGCTTTCCGGTTTATAATTGGCTAACTGTACCCAATAAAAAGGAAATTCATATCCCCATTGTGCTCTCCAGTTGCGAATTAAAGCGGGAAATAAAGAATAATAATCTCCCGATCGCCCCGCATGGGCATTGTTCTCCCCCTGATACCATATGACCCCTTTGATGGGCATATTGACAACCGGACTAACCATCCCATTATACAATACCGAAGGATATGAGTTGGGTTGAACTTTTCCAGCCTCGATCATTCCGGTAGAGAGTTTAATTTTCATACTGTCGGGAGAGCTCTCCGGTGTGTAGTTGTAATGATCTCTTAATTCGTAGGGTAGGGAGGCGAATGATTCTTCACTGATCCAAGGCTCAATCTCGCTACCGCCCCATGATGCGTTGATGATCCCGATCGGGATGTTGGTCTCCTGAAACAACTTACGGGCAAAGAAGTAGGCTACCGCCGAAAAATTGCCTACCGTCTCAGGGGTGCAGACTTGCCATTCTCCACTTATCTCGGTGACAGGCTCAAAAGCAACCTTTCTCCCCACATTGAAAGATCTGATTTCAGGATACTGCGCAGCAGCGATCTCCTCTTCCGCATTATTTGATTTTGCCACGTTCCACACCATATTCGATTGTCCACTGCAAAACCAAACGTCTCCAATAAGAATATCGTGCAATTCAATAACCTGATCTTTTCCTTTTATTGACAATATATGGGGTCCTCCATATTTTTCGGGATTTAAGGTGACCATCCATTCTCCATTTTTAGCCGTTCTTACTTTCCGAACCTGCCCGTTGAAGGAGACTGTGATCCTTTCTCCCGGATCACCCCATCCCCAGATTCGTATCTCCCGGTTTCCTTGCAATATCATGTTGTCTGAAAAAATATCCGGTAGCCGGACGGCACCCATTAAAACAGGTGCAATTAATATCAGCCATATGGTGAAAAATACTTTCCTCATTGTTGTCAATTCAATTAAAAAAAGTTACCAATTCAATTAAAAACAGTATACCATTATCCTTTGAACTTCGATTATTCGCTTTCTCTATTATTCATATAAGCACGTTACATCAATTTTTGCCAACTCCACAAATATGGCAGCTACCTCGTCGACAACCATCTCAAAAAAACGCTTTCCCTTCTCTTTTGTTGATGCTGCCGGATTACCGATACCGGTATCCTGACTGACTTGCGACCAACGTCGTTCTGCCCAGAACCAACCCTCCCGCAAAGCTTTGATTTTAATTTTTTTCTCCTTTCCTTCCCCCGCTTCTTCTAATGGGAGTACCCACTCCGGTTTTAGGTGAAGCAACATGCTGGTCTCCATTTCATCGGCGTGATCTCCTTCCTGCTCGAAAAACCCTTCTCTTCCGCTCCACCTGAACCAATTGCATACCGAGATGAACATATCGGGATATCTTGCCCCCAGTTCACGCACCATCGTCTTGAAATCATTGCCTCCATGACTGTTGAGAATGACTAATTTCTTGATCCCATGCCTGTTGAGATTCTCTACAATATCATTCAAGATGATCAGTTGGGTACTGGGATAAATATTCATATCCAATTTAATATCCAATTGTCCGGTATTAACTCCGAAAGGGATGGTAGGTAATACAATTAACTTCGCACCTCTTTCCCAAGCAATCCGGGCAGATTCTGCCGCAATAGTGTCGGCGAGGATAGTGTCGGTAGCGTAGGGTAAATGATAATTATGCGCTTCGGTGGCACCCCAGGGAAGGATTGCCAGCTCATAATCGCTCTCTTTGATCGATTTCCAGTTCGATTCTGCTAAAATATAGGGTCGTATCATGATAAAACAGTTTAATCTGCCTGCCTTTCATACAAGGGTAGAGAGTGCAAACAGGGATATTTTTTCACACTTTTGAAGCTTTTCTGCCTATCTTATGCCCAATCAAAGCATAAAAGAGAATGTAAAGATAGGCAGGGATAAATATGCGGTAAGCTGACTGGAAATCAGAAGGGAGAGCGATGTCACCTATTTTGATCGCATCCAGTAAAAAACCGAATATCAAGGGAATGGCCGCACCTCCTACCAACGCTATAATCAGCATCGATGCAGCCGATTTAGTGAATTTACCCATATTGGTGATGGTCAACCCCCAGATGCAACCCCACATGATGGAGTGGGAGAGTCCCAAGCCGGAGAGGAAGTAAATGGCAATATGGGGCGGCAAAAGCACCAAAAGGATGGACGATATGAGAGCAATTAAAGAGAAAATTATCAATCCCTTACTCTGAGAAAGCCACTGAAGGGAAAAGATGCTGATAACATAACCGATGATCATCCCTACAGGTCCGATCATTGAATATCTGGCCGGTGATTCTACACCTATCGATCGGGCAAAATCGATGACCGATGCCATGGGTAGCGTTTCAACCCCCACATAAATGAACAAGGCAAGTACGCCAAACCACAAATGAGGAAATTTCCAGACATTTTTTTTCTGGTTAGCCGCGATAACTAATTCGTTGTCAACAACTATCTCTTCCTCTCCTTCACCCTCTGCCGCGATTTCGGGAAGAGGTATGAATATCATTGCCAAGGCGAATAACGCAATAATACCGGCAGCCATACCAAATGGAATGGCTGCATTGGCAAGCATCGGATTTTTCACATCGATGAAAAGACTCAGAAAAATGGGACCGAGAAACCATGCCGACTGATTCATAA
>JAAYFR010000355.1 GCA_012728155.1 Bacteroidales bacterium
GTGTGTGGGTTTACTGTTTCAAATTGGATATCAGAGAATTGTTTTTCTTCAATTTTTGCAGATAGTTTCATTTTATACAAAATCATAGCAAGTTTATTATCCCTTTCTTCATTTACCCATGCATCGAGTTTATTTCCATTATCAATTGACAAGCGAGAATATTCAAATATCAGTTTTTTGAAATTTCGCCAAATATCAAAATCTCTATTTTCACCGTAAGGATCTGCTTCGGGAATATTATTTACAAAACTTCTCAAAAAATCTATTTCACAATAACATTCAGTCATATCATCCTAATTTAAAGAGCAATCCAATAATGCCAATGCCAAATTATCCGCTTCATCATAAAATCCTCCTCCAAATGGTTTCGTCAATTGCCCATTAGGTTTAATGTAAATGGTCCTGACTTGTTCTTCGTCTTCTGTTCTTTTATTCTTATCCAGATGCCCGATATAATGTATCACTGTTTTATCTGTTTTTAGAACGCCCTTTGCCGTTAAGTATTGGAGTTTACGAATTAGATATTCACTATGTGTTTCAATAATAAATCGAATCCCGAGCGATTTGTGAGCATCTGCAAACATATCAGCAAGTTTGGATTGGAACTTCGGATGGAGATTGGTCTCCGGCTCCTCTATTGCAATTATTTGCTTGCCTATATTCTTGCAATAAGCTATTTTGAGAACAATAGGAAGAAATTGTGTAACTCCATATCCCAAATCGACAAGATTAATATTTTCTCCATCTTTATTCAAAATGACTTGGCTACCGGCTCCCTCAAAGAGTTTCATTTTCACGTTCTCTGCTATCTCAAATTCTTTTAACCATTTTGTAATAAAATTCTTTTCTTCTTCTGAATAGGTTCTTCTTAAAAACTCCACGATAAAAGAATGGAATTCTGAATCATGAGAAGCAAAAGAATAAAACCGTTGAGATGTTGCACGGATAGAATTCACAAAATATACTTTAGTGTAATTCCATTCAATAGATTTATAAGTTATGTTCAGCAAAAATATTTTTGCTAAACCGAATATCTTTTCTATGGTAAATTTTGGTTGTTTGCCTATGATTTCTCTGTCGAGTTTTATGGCATCATTTATAATATGATGACATGTAATCACGGATTGTTCTTTCTCGGTAAGAGGTTCTTGTTTCTCTATTAGATAATGGGAGCCTTTACCAAAGATAGAAGATGACGCTAATTCCAATGGACTATAAAACTTTTGGGAATATTCATTTCCAAAATCACCTATTTTAAATCCCGTATCGTAAGGATGGTGCGAAATATAGCTAACCCCGTTTTTTAGATTTTTCTTGAAGAATGAGGTGAATGATTTTTCGCCACTTAAAATGAAGCTATTTAACCATTCCCCAATATTATTTTCGTCTAAATAATTTTTGAACGACAAGAATGTATATCTGTTCAAAACCTCAGGATACTTTTTAATGATGCGTGTCCATAAGTTTTCAGCAAACAGCGTGCAATCGGATGTTGACAATTTAGACAATAGTGTTATAAACTCAGAATCATATAGAAATTTAAAATTTCCCCATTTTTTCAATATTTCACCAATTTCGTCAGTTCCATAATCAGGATCTGGGTAATTTCGCCAGAAATGTCCCAAGAACATTCTATCTAATTGTTCAAATCGCTTGTAATCTATATTTTGTTCTTTACATAATTGCTTGCACTCTTTGTATTCAGCATAAAGAGGAACAGAATTTGGGGTTGTGCCTCCCGTCTTTTCCGTGTACTCATCAAGTTCGTTTTTCAATTCTAAAATCCTAGGTAGCAATATTTCAATAATATATTTATAATTGTATTCTAGAAATACTTCTTTATTGTCTTTTATTTTTACAGAAAAGAGAATGGTATTATCTTTTGTTTTA
>JAAYFR010000356.1 GCA_012728155.1 Bacteroidales bacterium
ATATTGGTGCCTTCGGGGACGGAGCCGCTGAAATAGACGGGTGTTACCGGCGATTGGGTATTACCGATATTGAATCCTTCCGCCACCAGTCCCTCTTGCAGTGATTTGGCAATCTTCCAAAGCTTTTCTCTGTATTGTGGTTGGGTTTGTATTATCTCAAGGCGTTTCAACGCACCGATCACCATAGGCATGGGAAGCGATTTGGCAAATATTTGCGATCGCATATTGTATTTCAATGAATTGATGATGGCTTTTTCGGATGCGACAAATGCACCGATACCTGCCATCGATTTGGCGAAGGTGCCAAAATAGATATCTACCTCATCCATCAGTCCAAAATGTTCGCTTGCTCCTGCTCCTGTCTCACCCATCGTGCCAAAGCCATGGGCATCGTCGATCATCAGCCGGAAATTATATTTCTCGCGGAGTTTGATGATCCCCGGAAGATTCCCCAAATCGCCCGACATGCCAAATACACCTTCGGTGATCACCAGGATGCCACCACCTGTCTCCTCTGCTTTTTTTGTAGCGAAACCAAGCATCTTGTCGCATCTCTCCATGTCGTTGTGGGGGTATACAAAGCTTTTCCCACCCTTGGCCTTGTGGAGAAAAATACCGTCCATGATACAGGCGTGGGATTCAGAATCGTAGACAATGACGTCATTCCTTGAGACCAGCGAGTCGATGATAGAAACCATTCCCTGATAGCCGTAATTCAGTAGATAGGCGGCTTCCTTTTTTTCGAAGGCTGCCAGCTTTTCCTCCAGTTCTTTGTGGTATTTTGTTTGTCCCGACATCATGCGTGCTCCCATAGGATATGCCATACCCCAGTCGGCCGCTGCTTTCGCATCCGCCTCACGTACTTCGGGATGGTTGGCCAAGCCTAAATAGTTGTTCAGGCTCCAGGTGATGACCTCTCTGCCGAGAAACCTCATTCTGGGGCCTATCTCTCCTTCTAATTCAGGAAATATAAAATATCCTTCCGCTTTTTTACGATATTGCTCAAGCGGACCTTCGGCACTTTTCAGCCGGTCAAAAATATCTGTCATGATTGAATATGATTGGTTTGATTTTCCTTTCAGCAAAAGTAGCTATTTTTTCTAAATTATCACATTAATCTTTTATTTCCACAAAGTCAGCATCTTCGATATCGCTTGACTCGAATTTTTTTTTCTGATACCCAATAACTCGATCTTTTTGATTCTCAGGTTGTTTAGACTGCTGCGTTCGTTGTTGTTGTTGTCGGAAGTTTGAGTAATTCCTCCTACGTTTTCCCATTAAAAAAGCGATGGCCGACTTCAAAAGGAAGAAGACTATCATAAAAATGAGAAGAAATCTAATAAAAAATCCCATATATAGTGTGATAAATTGATTCAGGAATAAAGATACAATGATTCAGGCAATGAGAGTCAATCTCTTTGTATAATTTAACGGTTTGTCTTTTTCTTATTGCATACAATTGAGAGGAGGATATAGGCTGCGATACCCCAGGAAATGCCGATAACACCCTGTAACACAATTAAAAATACGACCAATAGGAGTAAAAGGATTTGCTTTTCATTCCCCTTAAATGTTGCTTTCTTGATCTTTAAGGAGAACATGGGAATTTCGGAGATCATCAGCAGTGACATCACTATGATGAATGCGGCAGTCAAGTAGAAAAAGTGCTCATTTTTGGCTGCTGATTGATGTATTCCGTAGCAGTAACTAATCCAGAATAGGGCGTTGGCCGGCGTTGGCAATCCAATGAATGAGTTGGTTTGTCGTTCGTCGATATTGAATTTTGCCAATCGGTAGGCTGAGAAAACAGGGATAAGAAATGCCATATAGGGAAGCCATGGCTGTAGAAATTCCAGATATCCGGGAATCAGCGACCAATCTCGTATAAGTATAAAAACTGCCGAGGCAGGGGCAACTCCAAAGCTGACAACATCCGCTAGCGAGTCAAGTTCTTTTCCAAGGGAGGAGTATGCTTTCAATAATCGCGCTGCCAGACCATCCAGAAAATCGAATAGGGCAGCTATGGCAATCCATATCACCACACCTTTGAAGTCGCCCTGAAAAGCCATGACGATGGCTATGGATCCGGAGAAGAGATTGAGCAGGGTGAGGAAATTGGGTATCTGTCGTCGCATAATCGGTTATGTTGACTGTTTAGAAAGCCTTGCCAGGAAGGTGACGTTGGCATGTACTTCTTCTCCCAGTTCGACAAAAATCTCACTGTCGACAGGTAGAAAAATATCCATTCGGGAGCCCAGTTTTATGAATCCGAGGGGAGCACCTATGTGGACTTCATCGCCCGTTTTTACATAAGTGACCACTCGTCTCGCCACGGCACCGGCGATCTGTTTGACAAGTATTGTTCCATGATTGGGTGTCTCAATCAAAACATTTGTATGTTCATTCTCATGGCTCGATTTAGGTAGGTATGCCGCATGAAAGTTTCCAGCTATATGGGAAAAATGGGTGATTTTCCCAGTGACCGGTATCCAGTTGGCATGCGCATTAAAGAAAGACATGAAGATAGAGACCTGAATGCGTTCATCTTGGAAAAATTCTTTTTCAAATACTTTCTCAATAACTACCACCTTGCCATCTGTAGGGACATTTACCAACCCATGCAGGTCGCCTTTATAGGCACGATCGGGATGTCGATAAAAATTAAGTGCCATGCCATAGAGTAAAAGAGACAACAGGATCACAATGGTAATGAAGATCGGGTGAGAGAAGAACAGGATCAGGAGTATCACATTGATCACTGTCAGCACAATACCGATTTTGACTATAGGTAATTTCCCTTCTTTATGTATGCGTAAAAATTTCATTCTATTTAAATTTCAAAACTTCGTAAATTAAAAAGTGAAAAAACAAAAAATATGAATTGGTAAATCATCGAGTCATCACACCAACAAATTACCGCATTGTCTATATCATCACATTAAAATGCTGCTGCTGGTATGTTGAATCGATGGCCGGTACGCTCTTCTTTTCTATTTCTTCGCGGTATTTTTCAGGTATAATCTCATCCCAGAGTTGCGGTTGCAAATAGGGGACGATGGCAGGCACTACGGCCTCCACCCGTTCAAAAAAGAAAGAATCTTCTTTTATCGATTTACGGATAATCCGTTCATTTCGATCGAGTATTAATACCAGATTGAGAAAGATGCTCAGGAAAACCATCATGGTGCCGGCAGCAATTATAGCCCCCAGCACCCGATTGACGAAGCTGAGAAAAACAATATTGACAAATCGCTGCAGGATGCGCCCAACCAGTGAAAGAGCAACTGCAATGGCTGCAAATGCGAGAATGAAGGATAATACCCTTGCCAATTCCGGCGAGAGATCAACGATTCTGTTTATATGGGGTAGGATAGTCTGGGCCAATCTCCCTCCGAAGACGGCTGCCAAAATGATGGAAACCAGCCCCACGAGCTGCATAATCAATCCCTTACGGTATCCGTTGATAAAGGCAACAAGCAATAAAATGCCTACGGTTAGGTCAAACCAGTTCATAGCGTTTATTCAAGATTGGTTTGTAAAGCTTTAATTTGTTGGTTTAAAAAAATAGATGCCTGCTGTGCAAATTCTTCCGGTGAATCGGTCGTGAAATAGTGCATAGTACCATTTTTTGTGCAATTTCTCTCTATTTCCGGATGTCTTTGCAGGTAGTCCTTAAGGGCTTCAGCCACATATTTCCCCTGTGAGATTACTTCTGCATTTTTTGGCAGATATTGGTTTATCTTATTCATCAATAAGGGGTAATGTGTGCATCCCAAGATAATTGTATCGATAAGAGGATCTTTTGCAAAGAGCCTCTCCAAATGTTGTCGTACAAAATAATCGGCGCCAGCTTTGTCGTACTCCCTATTTTCTACAAGGGGGACCCACATGGGACATGCTTCTCCGGTTACTGTTATGTGGGGATAAAGCTTTCCGATCTCTAACTCGTATGATCTTGAGCGAATGGTCCCTTCCGTCCCCAAAACAGCTATATGATTACTTTTGGAGAGAGCTGCCACAGACTCTGCTGTTGGTCGTATCACTCCCAGAACCCTCCTCGAGGGATCGATCTCCGGCAGGTTGACCTGCTGGATGCTTCTTAATGCTTTTGCAGAGGCTGTATTACAGGCAAGGATTACCAGATGGCACTCTTGTCGGAAGAACCATTGCACTGCTTCGAGTGTAAACCGGTATACTCGCTCAAAGGAGCGGTTCCCATAGGGAGCGCGAGCATTATCACCCAGATAGATATAATCATATTCTGGCATCAGCGCTCTAATTTCGGATAGAACTGTAAGACCGCCGTATCCTGAATCGAAAATACCGATAGGTGTCACCTCTGTGGCGTATTTTGTTTAACGAGCAGCTAATTTCGACTTTACAAAAGGAGTAGCATCTATCGCCTCTGGTGATACAAAAGCAATCCCGGGATTGGCCAAATCGTAGATTACAGTATATTTCTGTTCAATACCGACAGCGTGAATAGCGTTGTTTATTTTTTCTTTCAGGGGTTGCAGTAGTTCTCTCTCATGATTTTCAATATCTTTCTGAACTAATTCTAAGAATTGGTTGATTCTACTCTCGAGTTCAGTAAGTTCTTGCATCCTTCGAAGTTTGATATTTTCTGAGAGGGAGATCTGATAAGTGATGTAGTCGGAATACTTTTTGTTGTATTCATTCTGCATCAGCTCCAGTTCTTTTTTGTAATTCTCACTTAATGTAAGCAGTTGCTGTGTGGCCTGCGCTTTTTCAGGCATTTCATCCAGTAGTTCGGTTGTATTTACGTATGCAACAGATACCTGTGGCAACGTCTGTGAAAAAGCAGTTCCACCGACCAATGAGATAAACAGGGTAAGCGTGAAAAAAACTTTTTTTGTCATTGTCAACTATTTTATAGAGTGAATAATCATTTAATCAATTTCGGTTTCTACCATAATTTTTCTTCTCCTCTGCGTGTTATGGCCGCATCTGTTTGTAAA
>JAAYFR010000357.1 GCA_012728155.1 Bacteroidales bacterium
CTCTCCTACTACCTGCAAGGGGCATATACATTACCTATCCGCACCAAGATATTTGAATTTATCAGGCCTGCTGTCCGATGGGATGCGATTGACGAAAGAGCGGATATCGGTGGATTCGATGTCAACCGGCTAACAACAGGAATCGGATTCGGGTTTAAGAATGAACGTTTCTCATCCATACTCCGGTTAGATTACGAATGGTACATGGTGAATCATCCAATGGACATTTTCTCGGCGAATGAAGAGATGGATTCCAACAAGTTCACACTGGAACTGCTCTTTACATTTTAAATGTGCTAAAAAGCTATCACATAGAATCTTTAGCCCAAATATATGGCAATCTAAGGTGAAAGATTGATAAAATGACAAAAAAATAGATCAACCTATTTTTTTATTGCATAAAATTAGGTATTTTTGTCCTGTCTAAACATTTGGGAAATTGATCAATGCAAAGAAATTCATAAATTCACACACAAAAACCAGTATGACAACTGTTCACATACACAAAAGTAATTTTAGCGAGTTCAATTAATAATAGAAAAAATAATAGTATGAAAAGAAAATCTCCTATTTTAGCCCTTATGCTCATTGTCGGGGTTGCTATCTTCTCGACATCGTGCAGCAGTAAATTGAAGCCGCTTACGCAAAGCAACTTTAACGTAACGCCTTCCCCACTCGAGACAGTGGGAAACCAGATTCCTGTAACCATCAACGGTACATTCCCCGAGACATGGTTTAACAAAAATGCTACGGTAACCGTCACCCCTATTTTGAAATATGCAACTGGCGAAATCGCCGGTACTCCCTACAGCTATCAGGGAGAAAATATTTCGGGTAACAGGGTTACCATCCCCCAAAACAAGGGAGGCAACTTCTCAATGAACAGCGCATTCCCCTACTCTTCCGAAATGCTCTCTTCGGAATTGTATCTCCGGTTCGACGGAAGAATCAAGAACAAACGCGCCAACCTGCCCGATCTGAAGGTGGCCGACGGAGTAATCGCCACTTCAGCCTTGGCAGATGTGGCAACTACCCCTCCCTCAATAGCTCCCGACGGGTTTCAACGTATCATCCAAGACGCACAGGAGGCCAATATCATGTTCTTGATCGAGCAGGCCACTCTGCGTCAAAGTGAATTGAACTCACGCGATATGGCTGACTGGAAACGTCGTGTGGAAGAAGCATTCAACGATCCAAAACAGAATGTAAATGTGGAGGTATCGGCTTATGCATCGCCCGATGGTGGACTCTCTCTCAACGAAAGGCTTGCCGCCGAACGTGAACGGAACACTTCCAAATATCTGGCCGGCGAGTTAGACAAGAAAAAGATCAATACTGAAGTCTATGCACATTATACCGCCCAAGACTGGGAGGGATTCCGTCAGTTGGTTTCTTCTTCCAACCTGCAGGACAAAGATCTGATCTTGCGGGTACTGGAGATGTATCCCGATTCCGAAACCCGTGAGAAGGAAATCAAGAATATCTCTTACGTCTTCGAAGAACTTGCCGGTACTATCCTGCCGCAACTGCGCCGTTCACGTATTATCGCCAATATTGAGATCATCGGCAGGTCGGATGAGGAGATCATGGCGGCTTGGAAGCAAAATCCGAAAGAGCTGTCGGTAGAAGAATTACTGTATGCCTCCACGCTCACCGGTGACCAAGCTGTGAGGGAAAATATTTATCAATATGTCACAGCTAACTTCACCAACGATTACAGGGGATGGAACAATATTGCCACCATGTTCTTCAAACGTGGAGATTATGCCAAAGCCAAACAGTCGTTAGACCGTGCTGCTCAGGTGAATCCTTCCGCTCCGGAGGTGAGCATGAACAAAGCACTGTTCGCAATCATGGACAATGACCTGAATGCCGCCAATGAGCTGCTGGGACGTTCCGCAGGCGCTGCCGGCCTTGACGAAGCCATGGGGCTTTACAACCTGTTACAAGGTAATTACAACCAGGCTGTAGGTGCTTACGGACAAAGCAAGAGCAACAACGCCGGCTTAGCACAGCTCCTCGTGAGAGACTACAACAAGGCAAAACAGACACTGGAAGCCATTGACAATCCCGATGCTACTACTGCCTATCTGCTTGCTGTGATCGCCTCCAGAACGAACAACTTTAATGAGGTGGCTACAAACCTCCGCACCGCCATCGGCCGCGACAGAAATATAGCAACCCAAGCACTGAATGATCTGGAATTTGCGAAGTACCGCACTAACCAGGACTTCATGTCGATTGTCAAATAAGTACTGGAATAGCTAAAGGATAAATTAAAAAGTGGATCTGATCGGTCCACTTTTTTTGTGCGCAAGTGATGAAAAAATAGTAACTTTGCAACTTCAAAAACCAAGAGTTAATCAAATGATGAATTTTGTTGAAGAACTTCGTTGGCGTGGCATGATACACGAGATAATGCCCGGAACGGAAGAACAGTTGCTCAAAGAGCGTACGGCAGGGTACTTAGGAATCGATCCCACCGCCGATTCATTGCATATCGGACACCTTGTTGGTGTGATGATGCTGAAACATTTCCAACGTGCGGGGCACACCCCTATCGCACTGGTGGGAGGGGCAACAGGAATGATCGGCGACCCTTCGATGAAATCGGCGGAACGCAATCTGCTCGATGAAGATACATTGCGCCATAATCAGGAAGCAATTAAAAAGCAATTGGCCAAATTTCTCGATTTTGAAAGTGAGATTCCCAACAGGGCTCTTTTGGTGAATAACTATGATTGGATGAAAGGATATTCATTCCTGAATTTTATCCGTGATATTGGAAAACATATCACCGTCAATTATATGATGGCGAAAGACTCGGTAAAGAAACGGTTGAGCGGAGAATCAAGCGAAGGGATGTCGTTCACCGAATTTTCGTACCAGCTACTACAGGGATATGACTTCCTTCATCTTTTCCGTGACAAGGGCTGCCGTTTGCAATTAGGCGGATCCGACCAGTGGGGCAACATCACTACCGGTACGGAACTGATCCGTCGCGTGGAAGGAGGCGAAGCCTATGGGCTGGTCTGCCCGCTCATCACCAAAGCCGACGGAGGCAAGTTCGGCAAGACCGAGAGCGGCAATGTATGGCTCGACCGTCGCTATACCTCACCCTATAAGTTCTATCAGTTCTGGCTTAATGTGAGCGATGCCGATGCGGAGAAATATATCAAGATCTTCACATCCCTCTCCGAAGAGGAAATCGAAGCATTGGTTGCGGAACAACAAGCAGCCCCTCATCTCCGTCCGCTACAAAAGCGATTGGCCGAAGAGATTACGGTGATGGTACATTCGCATGAAGATTATGAGATGGCGGTCAATGCTTCAGAGATACTGTTCGGCAAGTCAACCTCCCAAACGCTCCGCGCCATCGACGAAGAGACCTTCTTGCAGGTATTCGAGGGAGTACCGCAATTCACTGTCCCTCGTGAGAAGATTCTACAAGGAATCAAAGCAGTAGATCTGCTTACCGAAGAGGCTGACGTATTTCCTTCCAAGGGGGAGATGCGCAAGACGGTACAGGCAGGGGGCGTGATGATCAATAAAGAGAAACTGGAGTCATTCGACGAAACCATTGACCTTGCCCACCTGATCGGCAACAAATATATTCTGGCCCAGCGCGGGAAGAAGAACTACTTCCTGTTAATTGTGGAATAGGTGGTTAGCTGCCTAAGTGGTCATACCCGCAGTACAACTGCTTTTTGATTGAAAAATCACCCTCTATTATTTGGAACGTAGCAAATATTATACTATTTTTGCACTGCTTTTCACGAAGCAGTTAAGGATTGTCCCATGGTGGAAAGGGAGCACATCTGATTTTGGTTCAGCCGGTCTAGGTTCGAATCCGGGTGGGACAACCAAGTTAAAAAAACCCGAACATTATTTGTCCGGGTTTTTTTTAATGCGTAAAACGGAGAAGGATTATTTTGAATAGACCGCTTTCACATAGGGAGCATCATTCAAAAAGTCGTAGCTTTCCTTCACGCCATCTAAAGGAGTGCCGGTATATCTTTCCACCTCCACGATCATGTATTTGGCAGCTGCCGTTTCGGCATTATTGTAGATACTTTCGAAATCAACCTTGCCGCTTTTACCCAGTTCGAGTTCATCTTTGATATGGAGCAGTTCGAAACGACCGGGATATTCGTTGAAATAATCCACCGGATTCTTGCCGCCTTCACCTACCCAATATACATCCATCTGGAAGAATACTTTGGAGGGATCGGTATTTTTGAGCATATAGTCATACATCAACTCACCTTCAATTTCCTTGAATTCGAAGTTATGGTTATGATAACCGAAGCGAAGTCCGGCAGCATTGCATTTTTCACCAATCTGGTTATAATAATCGCAATAGGCCTTCAAATCGGCCAATGTAGCGGGTGTTTTCATCCAGGGGGTAACGATATATTTCATACCGGCCTCTTTATGCGCTTTGATGGCGGTATCCCACCATGCCCAAACTTCATCCCAGTTGGTGGCGGGGATGCTATCGGCCAAAGGTCTTGCCGTATGTGAGGAAAGTACCTCCATGCCCACATCTTCGATAGACTTCTTGAATTCTTCGGGTGACAATCCATAGAATTTCCCGTCGCCATAGCTGGCGGCTTCCACTCCGGTATATCCCATTTCAGCAACCTTTGCAATCGTACCTTCGTAGTCGGCTTTGATATCGTCGCGTACCGAATAGAGTTGGATATAGATCTCTTTTTTCTGGGGAGTACAGGCTGAAAAAACAAAGAGTCCTGTCAGAAGAGCAGAGATCAATAAAAATGAAACTTTTTTCATTGTATTACCTTTTTAAAAGAAGAATATTTCCTGCCGTGAGGTAGAAATATTCTTCTCAATTATGATGAAATTAATCTAAAATTTTAACACGGATATTCCTGAACCATACATCATCGCCATGATCCTGATAACCGATGTATCCTTCGCGGTTTTCACCACCGCAGTTATTCAGCAATTCGAATGCCAATGGCCATTTTTCCTGGCTGAACTTACTTGCCTGCAACAGATCTGTCCACTGTTGTGTCCACAAATGATATTCAACCACATTCTCTCCATTCTGTTTATGCACAACGGTTCCCTTATAGACCATGACACCACCGGTATTCCACTCTCCATACGGTTTTGCATTCTGAGGAACAGCCGGGATCATGTCGTATAACGACAGTGATTGGCGGTTGTTATCCTTCCCCATTTTGGCGTCAGGATGGTTTTCATTGTCAAGAATTTGTGCTTCGGGAGCAGAGATGTAAATAGGTTCCATTCTAGGCGCTCCTGTGGCAGGATCATTGGTCTGCACCTCCTGTGCCAGATAGAACACACCGGAGTTACTACCTTTGGCTACTTTCCACTCGAATTCCAGTTCGAAGTTTTTGAACTTATGGGCAAAGATGATATCACCTCCGTCACCATCTTGGGCTTCACCTCCACCGGAACCATTAAATTTGATGGCACCATCTTCGATCGTCCATTTTCCCGGGACATGCTCTTTACCATAACCTCTCCATCCGGTGAAATCTTTTCCGTTGAAAATAACGATATATCCATCTTTATCTGTCTGGAATTGCGACAGATCAACCTGAGGGTTATCCAGCACTGTATATGCAGGAGTAGCACTCTCGGTTGATTCAGCTTCATTATCTGCTGCGGCATCGGCCTTTTTTGCACCGGATCCGCAAGCCATCAATACACTTGCTAGCATACAACAACTTAATCCATACATTAATTTTCTCATACTATTTCCTTTTTAATTAAACTGATGATTAACTTCAGTAAAAATGGGGAAATAGAGGCGGATTTCTCCGCCTCTACTCCCTTCAATACATTTCAATTAGGGCATATCGGGCAATTTCCAGCCATTTTGGTAAGTATGCTTGATCATCTCATCAGCATATGCAATGGCATTCACCGGATCTGTCCATGTTTTATTGAATGTGGGGTGACCGTCAGTGATCTTGAAACCGTCTTCGATAATGGTTTTGATAGTCGCATCAGTGGGGATATTAGTGAATTTCATATTTTCACCGTCCCACTCCAGCTCCTGATTGAGGCTTTGCAGTCTCACCGCAAGTACGCCCATCACTACCATCTCATTGAAAGGTCCTGCTTCAGAAAAAGGAGAGGCTGTTTCAACGCGGTTCTCGGGTGATTCCTTACAAACCCGTACCCAGTCCATTTCGTGAGAGAGGGTCACTTCCCGTTGTGTTTTCGGTGAGTTAGGAGTACGTCCCGATATCAACCAGGGATCTCTACCGTAACAACCACAAATCAACGTATCTTTTGTTCCGTAAAAGATCGCACCACCACCTTGGTTATTCAAATTCTTTCCGGCGGGCATACCTTCGGGACGGATGGGAGTCAAGCCGCCATCGTACCAGGTCACTTCCACTTCGGGCATACCCACTTTGGGCATATTGTCGCGTTGCGGGAACACGTACTTCACCATCTGGGCATTAGGAGCACAGTCGGTAAGCAACATGGTGGACGACCCTTGTACTTTAGTAGGATAACCCAGATTCAATCCTTTAAACACCGGATGGAGGATATGGCAGGCCATATCGCCCAAAGCACCGGTTCCGAAATCCCACCATCCTCGCCAGTTCCATGGGTGATAAATTTCATTGAACGGACGTTTATTCGCCGGACCGATAAAAAGATCCCAGTTCAAAGTAGAAGGAACCTTATCAACTTTTTTGGGAATCATCAACCCTTGCGGCCAGATAGGTCTGTCAGTAAAGGTGTCAACTTTGGTTACTTCGCCAATCTGTCCGTCCCTGATCCAATCGATCACCTGACGTACACCGGATCCGGATGAACCTTGGTTACCCATGCTGGTGGCTACTTTGTGTTTGGCAGCGAGTTTTGTCAACAGACGCGACTCATATACACTATGGGTAAGCGGTTTTTGTACATATACGTGTTTACCCATGGTCATAGCATCAGCAGCAATGATCGCATGGGTATGGTCGGCAGTAGCGACTACTACCGCATCGATGGATTTACCCAACTCATCATACATTTTCCTGTAGTCGTAATACCTTTTGGCATTAGGATGTTCGTCGAATACATGTTTGCTGTATTTCCAATCTACGTCGCACAATCCAATGATATTCTCACTCACGAGTTGCTTCAGGTTAGAATTACCCATACCCCCAATTCCAACGGCGGCGATGTTGAGTTTATCGCTCGGGGCCTTATACCCCATACTCTTTCCCAGTACCGAAGAAGGTACAATTGTCAGGCCGGCTGCTGCGATGGCACCGGTTTCTAAGAATTTTCTCCTTGAAATTTTTGATGACATAAGTACTTTTTTTTGATTTAACTTTAATTTTTTTGATTTTTATTCTCTGGTTATCTCTTCTTTATCTTTTGTTCTGATATCTTCAATATATTCTTTATTTTCCGAGGTTTCCACATGGTAGAGATGACCTTTGAGTCTGGACAATGCGGATCGACGTAATTGGACATATTGTATTGACTACATCTCTTATCTGACAAAAAAAATTCCACTACACTCCACGTCTTATGGGGAGTGGAATGCATCTGTAAAAGTAGAACAAATATTTTTGAAAATGAAATTTTATCACATTAATTGATCAAAATTGGATATTTTATTTCCAAGAACGAGAAAAATCCGATATAAATTACGATATTTGTAAATAAGACAAACAAACAATTTGTTTAACCAATTGTTGTGAAGAGTATAAATGTTCTATCCAGCAATTTATTCAAAATTGAGATGATGAATCAAAACACCTTTTTGGGCTTGATTGAGCAAAGTATTCGGAATCATTGGGAGATGCCAGCTATGACCGACTTCCAGGGAAAGACTTTTTATTACAAAGATTTCGCTTTTGAGATCGACCGACTACACGATTATTTTAAAGCTGCCGGCATCCAACGGGGAGATAAAATTTCGATATGCGGTAAAAACTCTGCAAGATGGGCAATCTCCTTTTTCGCCACGCTCTCATACGGAGCTGTGGCGGTGAGTATCCTTCATGAGTTCGACAAAGCCAGCGTCCAGTTTATCGTGGATCATTCCGATTCGAAAATGTTATTCGCAGACAACGCCATCTGGAGCGAGATCGATGAGAAAAATATGCCGAAGATCGAAACTGTCTTTTCGCTTGATAATTTCTCTTTGATAAAATCTAATTCCGATGAGCTAACTCAGTTCGACGCCAATGCGCCGACCTACTTTAAGGAAAAATATGAAAAAGGATTTTTTGTGAACGACATTGCTTTTCGTGCCGACAGACCTGAAGAGCTTGCCCTGATCAACTACACCTCCGGCACCTCCAGTAGTCCCAAAGGGGTAATGCTACCCTACAGGAGTTTGTGGTCGAACACCAAATTTGCCAACAATAGTCTGCCATTTATTGAATCGGGGGACAATATTATATGCATGTTGCCAATGGCCCACACATACGGTCTCGCCTTCGAGGTGCTCATCTCCATCTCTATGGGTTGCCATCTTCATTTTTTGGGAAAGACCCCCTCTCCTCAGGTATTACGGGATATGTTTTCGAAGGTAAAGCCCAAATTGGTGCTGGCAGTTCCCCTTATCATAGAAAAGATCGTGAACAGAAGCGTGCTGCCGAAATTGCAGCGGGGAGCGGCAAAAACCCTTATCAAGATACCTTTATTGAACAAGGTGGTATACAACAAGGTACGGGCCTCGATGATTGAATTCTTCGGTGGAGAACTGGTAGAAGTGGTGATTGGTGGTGCGGCGCTCAATCCCGATGTGGAAAAGTTCCTGCGAAAGATAAAATTCCCTTACACCGTAGGGTATGGAATGACTGAATGCGGACCACTTATCTCTTATGCCTACTGGACCCGGTATAAGGAACGTTCATGCGGGAAGGTAGTAGAGAGGATGGAGGTGAAAATCAATTCCGAAGATCCACAAAATATCGTAGGCGAAATCCTTACCCGAGGCAGTAACCTGATGTTGGGATATTATAAGAACGAAGAGGCGACAAAGCAGGTTTTTACAGAGGATGGTTGGTTGAAGACCGGTGATCTGGGGACTATGGATAGCGATAATTTCATCTTCATCAGAGGCAGAAATAAGAATATGATCCTGGGGCCTTCCGGACAAAATATCTATCCCGAAGAGATTGAAGAGAAACTCAACAGTTCTCCGTTTGTGGGCGAATCGCTGGCCATCAGCGAAGACCAAAAGATCATCGCCCTGATCGTACCCGATAAAGATGCCTGGAAAGAAAATGAATTGCTGGATCAGGATATGGAGACCCTATTCCAGGGTGTGGTTGCAGAGGTAAACAGCCAATTGCCTGCCTATAGCAAGATCGCCTCCTTCCGGCTTCAGGAGGAAGAATTTGAGAAAACACCCAAACGGAGCATTCGTCGGTTTAAATATATTTAATTCAATACTCAAAGAAATGAGAGCCAGGATATTGTAATCTTGGCTCTCGTTATAATGGTACGTCCCATATTTGCAACTAAGGCAACGATACAACTTTCTAATACTCGTTCCAGCTCTTGATCTCGAGATCTTCCTGATCCAGATTGCAGAAGGCCGTGATAAAGGCGCTGGCAAGGCGGGCATTGGTAATAAGCGGAATATTAAAATCTACCGCACCCCGCCGAATGACATAGCCGTTAGTCAATTCCCGCTTGGTGATATTCTTGGGAATATTGATGATCAGGTCGAAACACTTCTCCATAATCATCTGTTTGATATTATTATCACCGTTTTCATCCGGCCAATTCACATCGGTTGCCTTGATACCGTTCTCTTCCAGAAACTTCTGCGTTCCATGGCTGGCATAGAGGTCGTATCCTTTCTCGCCCAGCAGTTTACACGCTTCCAGCAGGTCGACTTTCGATTTCATCTCTCCCGAAGAGATCAGGATACCTTTTTGGGGTATTTTATATCCTACCGAGAGCATCGCCTTGAGGATCGCATCCGAAAAATCCTCTCCGATACATCCCACTTCGCCGGTGGAGGACATATCCACTCCCAGTACCGGATCGGTGTTCTGCAGGCGGGAAAAGGAGAACTGCGACGCTTTTACGCCGATATGCTCCAGATCGAACACCGAACTGTCGGGTTTACTGAAAGGCGCATCCAGCATGATACGGGTAGCCGTATCGATAAAATTCTGTTTTAACACCTTGGAGACAAAAGGGAAAGAGCGTGATGCACGCAGGTTGCATTCAATCACCTTGATCTCGTTGTTCTTGGCAAGGTACTGTATGTTAAACGGCCCACTGATATTCAGCTCCTTCGCAATCCGCTTCGATATCTTCTTTACCCGGCGCATCGTCTCGAAATAGATTTTCTGCGCGGGGAAGACCAGGGTAGCATCACCCGAATGGACACCGGCGAACTCCACATGCTCAGAGATGGCATACTCTACCACTTCTCCTTCACGGGCTACCGCATCGAACTCTATCTCCTTGGCATTCTGCAGGAAAGAAGAGACAACAACCGGATACTCTTTCGACACATTGGCTGCCATCTTCAGGAAAGTATGCATCTGCTCTTTATCGTAACATACATTCATGGCTGCCCCCGAAAGCACGTACGAGGGACGTATCAGCACCGGAAAGCCCACCTCGTCGATAAATGCATCGATCTCCTCGAAGCTGGTCATCTCTTTCCAGCGAGGCTGGTCGATGCCCAGTTCATCGAGCATGGCGGAGAACTTATGGCGGTTTTCCGCCCGGTCTATCGACAACGGAGAGGTTCCCAGGATAGAGACATTCTGCCTGTATAGCTTCATCGCCAGGTTATTAGGGATTTGCCCCCCCACCGACACAATCACTCCTTTGGGATTTTCAATATCGACTACGTCGAGTACCCGCTCAAATGATAATTCATCGAAATAAAGACGGTCACACATATCATAGTCGGTCGACACGGTTTCCGGATTGTAATTGATCATCACCGATTCGTATCCCAATTCGCGGGCAGTCTGCACCGCGTTGACCGAGCACCAGTCGAATTCCACCGAAGAACCGATACGGTAAGCACCCGAACCCAATACGATTACCGATTCTTTATCGCTTTTATCGAGGGTGAACGCCTTATCCGAATTGTATGTAAAATAGAGATAGTTGGTTTTCTCAGGATTTTCGGAAGCGACAGTATTAATGCGTCTTACTATCGGCATAACCTGCAATTTTTTCCTGTGGTTGCGTACCCGAATCAGATCATCTTCTAATGTGCCCTGCGGATCTTCCACAAACCGTGCAATCTGAAAATCGGAAAAGCCAAGTCGTTTTGCTTCATAGAGCACATCCTGCGGCAGATCTTCAATCTTATGGTAAGATTCAAGTATTTTTGAGTAGTTATAAATATTTTCCAGCGCTCTCAAGAACCAAGAGTCGATCTTGGTCAACTCTTCAATCCGACTGACCGAATATCCTTGTTCAAAAGCGTAAGCAATGGCAAAGATACGCTGATCGGTCGGTTTCGAGAGTGCCTCTTCCACATTATTGAAAAGCATCTCCCGGTTACCTACAAAACCGTGCATCCCCTGCCCTATCATGCGCAACCCTTTCTGGATAATTTCCTCAAAAGATTGTCCGATAGACATGATCTCACCGACCGACTTCATGGAGGAGCCGATCTCATGGCTTACGCCGTAGAATTTATTGAGGTCCCAACGAGGGATCTTCACAATCATATAATCCACCTTCGGCGCCACATAGGCTGAGTTGGGCGTTCCCATCTCTCCTATCTGGTCGAGGCTATAACCCAGCGCCAGTTTTGCCGCCACAAAAGCGAGCGGATAGCCAGATGCTTTGGAGGCCAGCGCAGAGGAACGGCTCAAGCGGGCATTGATCTCAATGATACGATAATCATCGGTCTCCGCGTTGAATGCATACTGTATATTACATTCTCCTACGATGCCGATATGGCGTACCACCCGTTGGGCGATATCTTCAAGCATTTCGATTTGCTCTTTGCTGAGCGTGATGATGGGAGCCACCACGATACTCTCTCCCGTATGGATGCCCAGCGGATCGAAGTTCTCCATTGGCACCACCGTAAAGCAATGGTCGTTCTTGTCGCGGATCACCTCAAACTCAATCTCTTTCCATCCCTTCAGGCTCTCTTCCACCAATATCTGGTTAGAGAAAGAGAGTGCGCTTTTACACAATTCTACAAACTCCTCCTCATTGGTACAAATACCCGACCCTTGTCCACCCAACGCATAGGCTGAACGTACCATAATCGGGAAGCCCATCTCACGGGCTGTCTCCAGCGCCTCTTCCAGGCTTTCTACTGCCTTTGATGCGGGAGTTTTGGCATCAATCTCATCCAATTTCTTCACAAACAGATCCCGGTCCTCGGTAATCATGATTGCCTCAACTGACGTGCCAAGTACCGTTACCTCATATTTATCAAGCGTACCATTTTGATATAACTCTGCCCCGCAGTTCAGCGCCGTCTGCCCGCCAAAAGCCAGCAGGATTCCATCCGGTTTTTCTTTCCGGATCACCTTTTCCACGAAATAGGGAGTGATGGGAAGGAAATAGACCTTGTCGGCCACCCCTTCCGAAGTCTGTATGGTGGCGATATTCGGATTGATCAATACGGTTTCTATTCCCTCTTCACGCATCGCCTTCAACGCTTGTGAACCGGAATAATCAAATTCTCCCGCTTGTCCGATCTTCAGGGCACCGGAACCCAATAAAACTACCTTCTTAATCGACTTGTCCATTATATTGATTTACTATTTTACTCATTTGTTGATTGGATTTGCAAATGTACCCATTAATTGAGGAAGATTGAATCGTGATTGAGTAAGAAAGATCGAGAAATATGAATCCGTTGGGGTTCAAAAAACCGTCCATGAAAGAGCATTCCGTTTTCAAGGATCAATCGCACCGGTTCATATCTGTACATAGTGCGTAACATTATTTTTGTAACGTTGATAGTAATATGATATTAGTGCGCAAAGTTAGAAAAATTCCCGAAATAATACAACTAATTTCAGGAATAGGTTTTTTTGAATAAGGCACAAAGAGGATCGGAGGTAGAAGATCTGAATCGAGTCGTTTAGAATGAAAATTGAGTGACAGGAGCAAGGATTCAGCAGCTTGCAACAGAAAAAAGGCGGGAGAAAGAAATTCTACCCGCCTCCGTTTTAAAGCTTATGGTTTGACAACTTTTCTACACTTTACAATTTACGGGCACCGTCGCTGATTACCACGTCATACACTTTGGGCTCGTGTCCGTATTTGGTTTTAAACTGTGTCTTGGCATCTGCAATGAATGAGTCGTACAACTCATCTTTTACCAGGTTGATGGTACAACCACCAAAGCCACCGCCCATCACACGTGAACCGGTCACACCATGTTCACGGGCTACGTCGTTCAGGAAATCGAGCTCTTCGCAGCTTACTTCGTAGAGTTTGCTCATACCGTAATGCGTTTCGAACATCTTTTGTCCGACGGTTTCATAATCACCTTTCTCCAATGCGTCGCACACGTCGAGTACCCGTTGGGTTTCCTCAATCACATATTTGGCACGCATATAATCCTCTTCCGAAATTTCGTTTTTCACTTCGTCGAGCATCTCCATGGAAGCATCGCGCAGGAATTCCACTTCGGGGTGGCGCTTGGCGATGGTTCTCGCGGCATGCTCACAAGATTCCCGCCGTTTGTTGTAGGCCGATGATGCCAGTTCATGCTTTACCACCGTATCGAGCAACACCAGTTTATACCCTTTGGGATCGAACGGGAAATAGGCATATTCCATCGATTTGGTATCGAGGCGTATCAGATTGCCTTTCTTTCCGAAGATGGAGGCAAACTGGTCCATGATGCCGCATTTCACCCCTACATAGTTATGTTCGGTAGCTTGTCCGATACGTGCCAGTTCGAATTTGTCGATACCAAGGTGCAGCAGGTCGTTCAATGCGAAGGCATAGGTGCTCTCCAATGCTGCTGAAGAGGACATGCCGGCACCGAGGGGCACATCGCCCGCAAATGAGGTATCAAATCCTTTCACGGTACCCCCTCTCTTGATAATCTCCCGGCATACGCCAAACAGGTATTTGGCCCATCCCTCTTTCGGCAGGTCTTCTTCGTTAAAGCCAAATTCAGTGCTCTCATCCAAATCGATCGCATAGGCCCTCACCTTGTCTGTCCCATTGAATCGGATGGCGGCGATCATCCCTTTATCGATCGCACCGGGGAATACGAAACTTCCGTTATAATCGGTATGCTCACCAATCAGGTTGACACGTCCCGGAGATGCGTACACCTCCGGAGTTTCCGTTCCGAATTTCTCGGAAAATATTTTAATTACTTCTTCTTTTGTCATAATAGTCATTCAATAAAATTAGTTGTTTCCTGTTGTCGGCGAAACAAATAGAGTAGTTCACCACCTACTTCACGAAAACGTCACATTAAAAAATGGACTATCTCCGGAAGAGATAGCCCATCAGAATTAATCACTCATTATTCAGATTCAGGGGCTCTCTTGGTAACCTTCGATCCTACCAATCCGTAGAACAACAGATAAGCCAATCCTACAATAATCACCCAGTAGCTGGCGATATAGCCTACAGAGTCGGCAATACCACCCTGGAGTGCCGGAAGGATACCGCCACCACATACCATGGTCATAAAGATACCGGAAGCAGCCGGTGTATATTTACCCAATCCTTCTACCGCCAAGTTGAAAATACTTCCCCACATGATGGAGGTACAGAGACCAACCAATACTATAAACAATGCATTGATGGGCACCTGTGCCATACCGAATGAGAGGGCTCCTGCTGCAGATTTCTGCAATACCGGTAGTGCCACCTGATTGGCTGTGGATGAGAAGATAGCCGCAAGGACCAGGATCAATCCAACCATTGAAAGGGTGGAGAGCATGGTCTTACTGGAGATTTTACTTCCCAATGAAGCTCCCAGCAATCTTCCTATCAACATCAAGAACCAATATGTACCTGTCACAAATCCCGCAATGGTAGCTCCTACCGTAGGCACATCGGTCAACCAATATTGCATGATATAGGGGGTACCCACCTCTACACCTACATATACGAAGATAGCAACCGCTCCCAGCACGAAGTGTCTGAATTTAAGGGCACCCGACATCAGGCTTCCCATCGATTCTTTTGTTTTTGCCACGTGAGGTTCAGGGATATTCACTGCCAGCAACACAAGGAATACAAGGGCAAAGACACCCATCGCAATATACATTACCGGAAAAACGTCACTGATTCTGGCGCTGGCTGCCTCTCCAATCAGGATTCCCACAAAAGCGGGGGTAAAAGTAGCCATTACAGAGTTGAAAGAGCCTCCCACCTGGATCAGCTGGTTACCTTTGTTACCGCCACCACCCAATGTATTCAACATGGGATTTACCACGATGTTGAGCAGACACATGGAGAAACCGGCAATAAATGCGCCGAGCAAATAGATGGCAAAAGCGGCTGACTCGGGTGAATGTCCCGAGAGAAATTGCACAAATACTCCCAAAAACCCGATGACAACAGCAATCAGGGCTGTTTTTTTATATCCCACACGTTGTAAGAGGATACCACCCGGTATACCCATTACGGCATATGCAATAAAATTGGCTAAATTCCCCAGTAGTCCCAAGAAATTGGATACCGCGAATTGTTGTTTTAACACTAATCCCATTGGTGCCGCCAAATTGGTCACAAATGCGATCATTCCGAATAGTGCAATCATCATGATGATTGGCACAATCCGATTTTTGTTCTGTTCAGTAGTCGTGTTCATACTTTTTGATTAATTATTAATGTTAGTCTATTAATTGTTAATGGTCTGATTGCAGCTTATACTAATTCTTCATTTGAAAAACGATAGGTCGTTCTCGAATTGAATGATTCTTCCGGCCGCAGGATCACCGAAGGATAGTGCGGTTTATTGATACTGTCGGGATAATGCTGGGTTTCGAAACAGACAGCCGACCTTGCCGGGTAACGTTTTCCCTGTTTCCCCTCAAAATTGCCGGTCATCCAGTTGCCGGTATATACCTGCATACCGGGCTCGGTAGTAAGGATATCCATTTTAATACCGCTCTTGGGGGAGAGACAATAGCCGGCATAGCTATATTCGTCCGCACTCTTCTTATTTAGAATAAAAGTGTGGTCGTATCCTTTGCCGAAGTGTAGCTGTTCGAAATCATCGTTGATTCTTTCTCCGATGGTATGAGGCGCCGTAAAATCGAAAGGTGTTCCTTTCACCGGCTCCGCATCGCCGTAGGGTATGGCCGTATTATCGGTAGGCAGATAGCTGTCGGCATGAATCATCAACCAGTGGTCATCAATAGCAGGATCTCCCTGTCCGGATAAATTGAAATAGGAGTGATTGGTAAGATTCAGAATGGTCGTTTTGTCGGTAGTAGCTTTGTAATGGATATCCAACGCATTGTCATCCGTCAAAATATAGGTCACGCCAACGGCAAGATTACCGGGATAACCCTCTTCACCGTCGGCCGACAGATAAAACAGTTCAATACTTTGATCGGTCACCTTTTTCACCTCCCACACCACGGCATTGAATCCTTTAATACCTCCATGGAGCGCATTGGGTCCGTTGTTTACCGCCAACCGGTATTCCTTCCCATCAAGGGAGAAACGGCCTTTGGCAATCCGGTTGGCCGTTCTGCCGCATACAGCCCCGAAATAGGGTTCTTCCGAAGTGAGGTATTCATCTATCGAGTTATGTCCCAATACAACGTCAACCAGTGATCCGTTTTTATCGGGCACCATCAGCGAAACTATTTTAGCCCCCCAATTGGTGACTGTCAGTTCGCATCCATTCTCATTTGTCAGAGTGTATAACCCGGTTTGCCTGCCATCTACCGTTTTCAGAAAAGCATCGACAAGCAAACCGGATTTGCCATACATTTTGTTCATGTAATTTTCTGGGTTTAAAAATAAGATATTGATGAAGATTGACTCTTTTTTAAATCTGCTGTAAAATTAGCATCTATTTTCGAGGTGACATCAAAAAAAATTGTGTTATATAACATAAAACTTTTTAATTATCACATATCTTCTCCATCAATTTCTCTATTTTTTCTTGTTACTAAAACCTTATCTATCTTATTTCCATCTATATCCACAATCTCGAAATGGAGATTGTCATAATCGAACTGATCTCCTACCGCCGGAATCTTATTGATGCATTCAAATACGAAACCGGCTACGGTGGAGTAATCGATCTTGTCGAAATCCACAATAAAATCCTCATCCATCTGCGACAGGATTTCTATGGGTGCCTCTCCGCTTACCAGTGCGGAATGGTCTTCACGGATGAATATGAGCGGATCAGAAAATTCATCTTCGGTCTCTTCCGGGATGGCACCTACCAGATTTTCAAATATGTCGTGAATAGTGATAATGCCGTCAAGGCTCCCATATTCGTCCACCACCACCGCCACAAACTTGTGGTTGTTCCTGAAATTCTCAAGTACTCTTTGCGCCAACTGATTATTGGGGACGATAATAGGCTCCATGATCAGATCCTCTATCGAAAAGGGATCTCTCTTGTTGAGCCTCAACAGGAAATCCCTCATCGAAATGGTACCTGCAAAATCGTCGATCTCTTTCCTACAGGCAAGAATTTTACTATGTTTTGTTTGCAACAAATCCTCAATGATCTCTTCCCTGCTTTTGCTGATATCCACCCATTCCACATCGGTACGGTGCGTCATGAGATGGATGGCCCGTTTATCTGAAAAATAAAAGACCTGCTCGTGGATTATATTTTCTTCGGCATCAATCACTCCCTCATGGGATGCGGTCTTGAGCATAGCCCTCAGCTCCATTTCCGATATCACTTCCACTTTTGGTTTCAAACCTATCAGCCGGTTGACAAATTGAGTCGATACCGACAGCAGTTTTACAAAAGGATAAAAGATGATACTCACCACATGGATGGTGGGTGCCACGGCAATTGCCATTTTCTCGGGGTTGTTCAGTGCGATGGTTTTGGGGACTAATTCACCAATCACGATGGAAACATAAGTAATCAGGAACACCACGACAACCATGGAAACACCTTCAGCAAAAGGGGCAATAGCCGGAAACTGCTCGAAGAAAGGCACTAAATACACAGTAAAAGCCTGTCCCCCGTAAGCGCCGTTGATGATTCCGATCAAAGTAATTCCTACCTGTACCGACGACAGGAAATTACCCGGATCGGAACGCAGCTTCAATGCCCGCCGTGCACCTGGCTTACCTTTCTTGCGTTCCGCCTCGAGTATACTCTTCTTCGTAGATACAATAGCGATCTCCGACAGGGCAAAAAAACCGTTCAAAAGGATCAGTACAAGAATGATAATGATGTCAATCCACATGACAGGCCAATTCTATGAAATAAAACCGTGATAATTTCACCACAATGGAGAGGGATAGGTTCCCTCATCGACAAGACTTTTCAGTTTGGCCACAACACCGGGACGATCTTCGGCATAAGTAACGCCGAACCATCCGGAAGGGGTATCGAGGACTTTTACAGTAGCATTGCCATTCACGATCAGGTGATTGACCAATAGTGGTATAAAATACTCCACTTTAAGGTTTTCGGCATTTTCTTTCAAAAACTGCACGAAATAATCGTCGGAATATTTGAAATAATCGGGTGTGAAGCCCCACATATTCATGGAGACAGGCGTATTGTCGTCGATAGCGACCCATTGGTCGTTTTCGTCCTTATAACTCACTTTTCCATCCACGCGCATCACTTGGGTACGTTCCACTACACCGGTTAGATGACGCTCTCCATCGGTTTCACAAACGCCGCGGGCCACGGTTCCGCTTTCTGAGAGGGTATTCCCCACACGGTAGCCCACCATGCAGTATTTGTTTTCACTTTCTCCCAAAGTGGAAAGATAATCGCCCAGCACCTGATAGCTCTCCCGTCCGTAGAAATCGTCGGCATTGATCACCGCGAAAGGCTCATGAATGACCTCCTTCCCCATCATCAGAGCATGGTTGGTACCCCACGGTTTCACCCGGTCGGGATGGGGCGTAAAGCCTTCCGGCAATTTATCTAATTCCTGGAATACCAGTTCCACCGGAATCTTTTTCTCATATTTACATACGATTTTCTCCCTGAAGTCTTTTTCAAACGTTTTACGGATCACAAAGACCAGCTTTCCGAAGCCGGCATTCACCGCGTCATAAATGGAATAGTCCATGATGGTCTCGCCATTCGGACCCAATCCGTCCAATTGTTTCAGTCCACCGTAGCGGCTTCCCATTCCCGCCGCCAATACAAATAAGGTAGGTTTCATTTTTTTAGATTAAAGAGCAAAGAATAAAGAGCAAAGACCTTGTAATTCAACAACCTTTTCTCCTTTGTCCCTTACTCGTTTTATTGATTTGTTGATTTATATTTTCGATTGTAATAAAATCGGGATACACCGACATACAAATGTAAGGTTTTTATCGAAAAAGAGAAAGAGAATATCTTCCAAATAATTCTTCTATCCTCTTTTTTATTTTTATATTTTCTTTTCCAAAAACAGGTTGCGATACTCGTCAAATATAAATAACTCATGTTTTGTGCTTCTTCCTAAATACGTGACAGGGAGATAGAAGAAAAGCATTCGCTTAGCTTAAACACCTTGAAGTGGCTGAAATTATTTTGTAAATTGCGCACAGGGTATCCATCTAATTAAAACACATGAGTCCACTCCGAAAAGTCGGAGGGATAATTTAATTGATATTTTTTTACAATAAATTATTATAAATCGGGCATGTTTTCCCGAAAAAGCCATTGAAACATTTGCATCACTTATGTGTATGACGGTGAGAGCAAGAGATAAAACCGATCAGACCTCTAACGCTTTCCACAGAGTATCATTAGGAACAGGTGCCATGACCATTATCTTTTCTTTAGAGACAGGGTGGATAAACGAAATAGTACGCGCATGCAGGCTGATGCTACCGTCCGGATTAGAACGGGGCGCGCCGTATTTGAGATCACCTTTGATAGGGCATCCTATTTTCGCCAATTGACACCGGATCTGGTGATGCCGCCCGGTCTCCAGATCGATCTCCAGCAAATAATAATTCTGTGAGGCGGCCATCAGCTTGTAATGGAGCACCGCCTTTTTTGTGTGTGGCTTTTCAACAGTATAAGCAGCGGATTTATTGGTCTTTTCGTTCTTCACTAAATAGTGTGTCAGTTGATCCTCCTCTTTCGGGGGACGATCCTTCACAATGGCCCAATAGGTTTTGTCCACCTCTCCATTGCGGAACATATCGTTGAGCCGCGACAACGCTTTACCGGTTTTTGCAAACACCACCACCCCACTCGTCGGACGGTCGAGGCGATGTGTCACACCACAAAAAACGTTGCCGGGCTTATGGTACTTCTTTTTCAGATATTCCTTCACCATCTCCGACAACGGCTGGTCGCCCGTCTTGTCGCCCTGCACGATCTCACCGGGTGACTTGTTAACGATAATGATGTGATTATCTTCGTAAAGGACTGTCATCTAATCAGGTATTCATGCCACCGCAGACATTGATCACCTGTCCGCTCACATACGATGAGAGGTCGGAGGCCAAGAAAACAGCTACGTTTGCCACATCTTCGGGTGTACCTCCGCGGCGCAACGGGATTTGTTTCGCCCACTCGTTACGCACCTCTTCCGACAGTTGTCCCGTCATTTCGGTGATGATAAATCCCGGAGCAATCGCATTGACACGAATACCACGAGAGCCTAACTCTTTCGCCATCGATTTGGCAAGGCCGATCATACCGGCTTTCGACGCGGAATAGTTAGCCTGTCCCGCATTCCCCGACACACCCACCACAGAACTCATGTTCACGATACTGCCCGATTTCTGGCGCATCATCACGGGTGTCACCGCATGGATAAAGTTGAATGCCGATTTCAGGTTCACGTTGATTACCGCGTCCCACTGCTGCTCGCTCATCCGCATCATCAAGCCATCCTTAGTGATACCCGCATTGTTGATCAGGATATCGATACGGCCAAAATCCTGCATAATCTGTTCAACCACTTTGTGCGTATCTTCAAAATTGGCCGCGTTGGAAGCATAGCCCTTACATGTCACGCCCAAGGCGGCAATCTCTTGTTCAGTAGCTTTTCCAGCTTCGTCTATGTTCAAATCAGTAAATGCGACATGGGCACCTTCTGCGGCAAATTTCAACGCAATCGCTTTCCCTATACCACGGGCAGCCCCCGTCACCAATGCTGTTTTTCCTTCTAATAACTTCATATAATTATAATTATGAATTTTAATTGTGTACTGACAGTACCATCTCAACTTCTCCTTATTTGATCATTTGTGCAGCTCTTGGATACAACCCTTTGAAAAGAATATCAGAGATAATTTCCCGGTCTTCTTTTTTATTGTAGTCGAGTCCCAATGTGCCCCTGATGGAGGGTACTTCCAGCCCTTTGAACGCGTAATGCAATATTACAGCAGTCTGTTTTATATTCTTCATCGTGAAGAGTCCCTTATTACAACCATCCTTAATGATCCCCTCGAGATAGCTTATCTCCTTACGGTCGAACTCCTTACGGACATTTTCCACTTGCCAGATATCCCTGAAAAAATTGGCGCGCAAAGTACCATTGCGTGTAACCACATCTTTGACAGCACTCAGTCGGGTAAAAGCCAGAAGAATCAATTTTTCGTCAGCGGGAATATCCCGTTTAATCACCTCTTCAAGACTGGCATATAACACATTGAGTTCCGATTCAATGACTGCCCGGTAAATATCCTGTTTGCTGTTGAAATAGGTATAGAGAGTACGTCGGCCGCGTTGAGATGCTTCAGCAATATCATTCATCGTTGTATTCTCAACACCTTTCTTAGCGAAAAGCTGTTGGGCTACATCGATCAAATTTTTTTTCGTCTTTGAAATTACTGAAACCATATCGTTTTGCACATTTTACATATGTATGTGCAAAAGTAGCACAAGATTCTAAATTTAAAAAGTAAATGTCACAAAAAATCTACTCTTTCCTCTTTAATAAGTTGGCAGCTTCACACACCTCGTCATACCACTCCTCCCCAAACTTCCTGATCAACGGCTCTTTCAGAAATCGATAAAGGGGTATCCCCTCTTTTCTTCCAAGTCTCACTGCCGGTCTACATACCGACCAGCGATGATAATTGACCGCTATGAAGTCGCTGTACTCTGTCAGCCTTATGGGATAAAGATGGCAAGATATCGGTTTGGGAACTGATATCCTCCCTTCGCGGTAAGCAGTATCGATGGCACATTTACAGATTCCATCGGCATCGAAACAGGTGAATACACACTCTTCTCCATCCACCAGTGAAGTAACCAGTTCTCCGTCGTAATCGGTATAAGCGATTCCCTGTTTATTGATCACCTCCTGTGCTTTTGGAGAAAGATCATGCCAGATTTCCGCCAGAATGCTTTCGATTGCCAGAAACTCTTCTCTCGTGATGGGAGCTCCCGATTCACCTTCCACACAACATTTTCCCTTACATTTGCAAAGGTCGCAAATAAACTGTTCTTCGAATATTTCGTCCGACAGGAGCGTATCTTGAATTTGTATCATATCATTGAGAAATTAGCTTTGAAAACCGACATAGTCAATTAACAATCTGCATAAGCCAAATGAGAGGTGGGAAAATTGAAGTCAAGCCTTCCGATATCCCCTAAACAGCAGGAGGGTACAGATCGCACTGACAGCAGCTGCCAACAGGAACCAGCCATTCACCGGCATCTCCTCTATCCTTCGCACCCATTCACTGTCGCCCCAAAAATAATGCACCACAACGATAAAAGCATTATTCATAAAGTGAAATAGGATGGGTGCCCAAAGATTTCGGGTATAGAGGAACAGATAGCCAAGCAATGCACCCAGCAGGAGTCTCGGCAAAAACCCATAGAACTGGAAATGTACCAAGCTGAATATCAATGCTGTGATCCATACAGCTATATGACCGTTTGGAAACTTTTCCTGTATCAATTGCTGCAAAGCTCCACGGAAGAACATCTCCTCCGACACTGCCGCTAAGCCGGCTACAATAATCAGGTTCAGGATGAGTCCACCGATTGTTTTCCTCGACAGTAGCAAACCGGTGGTTTCCAATGCGGCATCTTCCAAGGAGCGCAATACCCGTTCCACTTCAGACAGCGCTGCGGGGAGTTCCATCCCTTTGTTCCATTGGGAGAGAAACGAAGTCAACGCATAGGAGAAGATAAAAGCCAAAACGGCAAACATCAATTTCTTCCCCATACGATCATGACCGGTCATCTTCAGATAACCTGCCGGCGACGTATGGATCATTGCAGCTACAAAATAGGCAGGCAAGGCGGTACCCAACAGCGACTGCATTACCGAACCCACATAAATGGCAGTCACTTCACCTCCACCATCCAATCCCGGTATCATCAGGATAAGATCCTTAAATGCGCCGGCCATTATTAGGCCGACCAGCAGCGACAAGAAAAGCCAGGCTATCTTGTAACCGGGTGTGAAAGATGAAAAAACAGGTTTCATTACCGTTCTCTTTTAAAAATACAAAGGTAACACAATAATTTATGAACGGAATTGCAACTGCTTCAACAAAATATTTTTTGCAGATTAAAAGAATAACACTAATTTTGCAATCTCATTTTTTAAAATGTTTCAATCGGTTGAAATTTACTGATTGTCAACAAAAAAACAATCATTTTTACATATCATAATGAAGTCAACACTGAACAAAACAGACGATGTAAATGGAACCATCGTCATTGAACTGGAAAAAGCGGATTATCAGGAGAAGGTAGCTAAATCATTGAATCAATATCGTCAGAAGGCCAATATCCCCGGTTTCCGACAGGGGAAGGTGCCCAAAAGCCTGATTCAGAAATTATATGGGAAAACGGTATTGGTAGACGAAATCAATAAACTTATCTC
>JAAYFR010000358.1 GCA_012728155.1 Bacteroidales bacterium
ACCCTACAATCTATAATTGTGCAAATATACACCTTCAAAAAACATTTTGCAAGTTAAAACCGAAAAAAACTTTATTTTTTAATGAATATCGCATAATTCAATATAAAAAAGACAAAACAGATTGATCTTCAAAAATGAGAATAAAAAAGAGTGGCCCTGTGGTCACTCTTTTTTTTATCCTATTCTGAAAATTACAGATTACTCAATTCCCAGTAATTCCACATCAAAAATAAGATTGGAAAAAGGTTTGATGGTACCGCGGTCCTGCGCTCCGTAAGCCAAGTCATATGGAACATACAATCTCCATTTAGACCCCACGGGCATCAGCTTCAACGCTTCCGTCCAGCCGGCAATTACCTGGGTCACGCCAAAGACAGCGGGGTCACCCCTGTTTACGCTACTGTCGAACACAGTACCATCGATCAGCGTGCCATGATAATGTACCTTTACACGATCGGTATCGGTGGGAGTCGCCCCATTACCTTCCTTGAGAATTTCATATTGCAGGCCGCTGGCGAGTGTAACCACTCCCTCTTTCTTGGCATTCTCAGCCATATATGCATCGCCTTCGGAAATAGCACCGGCATATTCCTCTTTCAGCTTCTCTTCTTGAATGGCTTGTTGCGCCTCTTGCGCTTTTTCAATCTCTTTCTGCACCATTGTATTGGCGTCCATTGAGCTGATTGCTAATTCCTTATTTTTCAAGACGGAGATCAGTCCAGCCATGATCTGATTGCTGTTCACCTTCTGAGAAGACTCTTCCCCATAAAGCATGGTGTTGAGTTGAGGCAGCATCTGTTGGGAGAACTGAACCCCAATACTTAATCCCTGAGCGTAAGGTGATTTTTCCTTGAAATCCATTGCCTTCTTTAATCCTTTGATAAATTCATTGAGTCGGGGGGCGTTGATCTTGTTCAATGAATCGATCTTAGCCGTCAACTCCTTTTGCAAAACCTCTTTCTGAGTGGAGTCGGCAGCTGCAATCTTCATCTGATAATCATACTCGATATTGGAAGCATTTTGCAATACTCCACTCTGTTCGAGGAATTGTATCAATCCCTGCTCAGCCATACTCACCCCATATGCATAGGAAACACTATCCACAGAATTATTCAGGGAGGTTTTCGGCGTAGAGGCTCCTCCACAGGAGACTAACGTCACTGCAAGCATAGTCATGGCACAAAGTGTGCCCAAAATTGTTTTCTTCATTTTCTTCTATATATTAAATAATGTGTTATGTTAGTTAGTTTTATCCGTAAAGATAAGAACAATATACGATAATGTAATTACTCTATCCCCAACAACTCTACATCGAAGATAAGGGTAGAGTTAGGCTCGATAGAATTTCCAGCCCCTTGCGTACCGTAAGCAAGTTCGGAAGGGATAAATAATCTCCATTTGGATCCTACCGCCATCAATTGAAGTGCTTCTACCCATCCTTTGATTACCTGGTTTACACCAAAAGTGGCGGGTTGGCCTCTCTGCACAGAGCTATCAAAAACCTCACCACTCAACAATGTACCATGGTAGTGACATTTTACCTGGTCGGTCGCTTTCGGTTTGGCTCCTTCACCCTCTTGCAGCACCTCATACTGCAATCCGCTGGGAAGTGTGATCACTCCCTCCTTCTTGCCGTTTTCTTCCAGAAATATCTTTCCTTCCTTCAGATTATTCTCCAACATCTCATCCTGCCTTTTGCTGAGAAAATTTTGAATAATCTGATTTGCTTCTTGGGGAGTCATTGAAGGTGTGGCATCATTCATAATTTCCGTGAAGGCTTTTACAAATGATTCCACATCGATCTGCTTCAGTCCTGAATTCATCAGATTTGAAGCCATACTCATCCCTAATGCGTAACTTATTTTGTCCATCTAACTTTCCCTCTTTTATTTTAACTTACAAAAGTACAATTTAAATGTGAAATAATGCGGGTTTTAAGGAGAAAAAAACTATATTGCAATCAAAAAGAAAAAAATGCAATGGATCGCAAGCGCTGATGAAACCATCAGGTTTATTCTTTAAACACGATAATTCCTCATATTGGTAATGGGATTATCAAAAACAAAATCAAATTTATAATAAAAAAAGATAGTAATATGCATAAGAAATTGGTAGTACTTACAGGAGCAGGGATGAGTGCAGAAAGTGGAATTGCCACATTCCGCGATTCAGGAGGTCTATGGGAGCAATATCCGGTAGAGCAGGTGGCCACTCCCGAAGGATTTGCGGCAGATCCCGAATTGGTGTTGAAATTTTACAATCTACGCCGACGAGAGTTGATGAAAGCCAAGCCCAATGCAGGACATTACCTGTTGTCAGAGATGGAGAAAGATTTCGACTTACACATTATCACCCAAAATATTGACAATCTGCATGAAAAAGCTGGAAGCACAAAAGTATTGCACCTACATGGCGAACTGATGAAGTCACGCTCCACGGGGGATGACTCTCTTGTCTACGATATCGATCCCAATCATCTCGATATAGAGCTGGGAGATACCTGTGAGAAAGGATTTCAATTGCGTCCCCATATCGTCTGGTTTGGCGAAGCTGTTCCCATGATCTACGAAGCCGAAAAGATATGCAACCAGGCTGACATCTTCGTCATCATCGGCACCTCAATGAATGTATATCCGGCAGCAGGATTACTCAATGACGTACGGAAAAATGTTCCCGTTTATTTAATTGATCCGAAAGATGTGCACACAACCCGCTACGGCATCCATCACATTCAGAAAGGAGCTTCGGAAGGAGTAAAAGAATTAAAACAACTATTGCAGTAATTTTGGCTACTCCTGCTTTTTTTGTAATTTCGCTTCTCAAATTTAAGATTTGAGACTCTGTAAATGAAAAGTGAGTAACGCATAAACGGTTCAGCCAGAGTCATGGCTAATGATTAGTAGGCCAAGCTTTTCCGACTTCAATCATTTTTATTGGCACATTGATAATTACAAAACAATTGTGGGGAAGAAGATAGCAGAAACACCGATGATGAAACAATACGTCGAGATAAAAACAAAACATCCCGACGCGATACTGTTATTTCGGGTAGGTGATTTTTATGAGACTTTTTCGGATGACGCCATTGTGGCGGCCGAAATATTGGGCATCACGCTTACGCGCCGGGCGAATGGAGCGGCTCAATTTGTGGAATTGGCCGGCTTTCCTCACCACGCTCTTGACACCTATTTGCCAAAATTGGTGCGCGCCGGTAAGCGTGTAGCAATTTGTGACCAGTTGGAAGATCCAAAAATGACCAAGAAATTGGTAAGACGTGGAATTACCGAACTGGTCACACCGGGGGTCTCCATCAACGACAACATACTTAACCACAAAGAAAATAATTTCCTCTGCGCCATACAGATGGAGAAAGAGAACCGGTTTGGAATTGCTTTCCTTGACATCTCTACCGGTGAATTTCTCACAGCTGAAGGCACAGCCGATGATATCGACAAGCTTCTCTCCAACTTCTCACCCAAAGAGGTACTCATTGAACGAGGCAATAAAAAGAAATTTGAAGAATCGTTCGGCTCCCAATGGTTCCTTTTTGAACTCGACGACTGGATCTTTACAGAAAATAGTGCTCTCGACAGACTGCTTTCCCATTTCCAGACGAAAAATCTCAAAGGATTTGGTGTTGCGCAGCTTACAAATGGAATTGTCGCTTCAGGCGCCATACTTCATTACTTGGATATCACACAACACAAACATATAGGGCATATAACCTCCTTACTACCCATCGAGGAAGAGCGGTTTGTACGACTTGACAAGTTCACCATCCGAAACCTGGAGTTGATCAATCCCCTTCAAGAAGGGGGCAAAAGTCTCCTCAGCATACTCGACAAAACCATCTCTCCTATGGGTTCTCGTCTGCTGCGCCGATGGATCGTTTTTCCCCTGAAAGAGGCGAAACCTATCGAAGCCCGGCTGGACGTGGTGGAGCATTTTTTCCGGGAGCCGGAACTCAAGCTATTGCTTGAACAGCAACTTTGCCTTATTGGCGATTTGGAACGGATCATTTCCAAAGCCGCCACAGGGAGGATCAACCCCAGGGAAGTAGCACAACTAAGAGTGGCGCTCACCGCAATAGAACCGATCCGGGAAGCTTTCCTCTCATCTGACCAGCAACACATTGCGGAGATGGGAGAGAAACTCGATCTCTGTCTCACGATTAGGGATCGCATCGGGAAAGAGATCGTGCCCGATCCGCCGGCATTACAGAATAAAGGCGGATATATTAGAAAAGGGGTTGACAAGGAGTTGGATGCGCTGCGAGAGATTGCCTACTCCGGCAAAGACTACCTGATGCAAATTCAGCAACGAGAGAGCGAAAGAACGGGTATTCCCTCACTTAAAGTAGCTTTCAACAATGTGTTCGGCTATTATATAGAGGTGCGCAACACCCATAAAGAGAAAGTCCCGTCAGACTGGATACGCAAGCAGACATTGGTAAGCGCCGAACGCTATATCACTGAGGAGCTGAAAGAATATGAAGAGAAGATCTTGGGAGCGGAAGAGAAGATCGCTTCGTTAGAGAACCGCATTTACGCTTCATTAGTGGAAAGCCTGCTTGAATATATCCCCGCTATTCAAGCAAATGCCAACATAATTGCCCGCGTTGATTGTCTTCTCTCTTTTGCAAACGTTGCCCGAGAAAACAAATATATCCGGCCGGAGATCAACAACTCCGAAATCATCGATATAAAAAATGGACGTCATCCTGTCATCGAGAAACAGCTACCTGCCGGAGAGCCATTTATTGCGAACGATGTTTATTTAGACAACGAAAGACAACAGATAATTGTGATAACCGGACCCAATATGGCGGGCAAGTCGGCCCTCCTCCGTCAAGTTGCACTTATCACACTAATGGCACAGATAGGGTGTTTTGTGCCGGCCGACTCTGCAAAAATTGGATTGGTAGATAAGATTTTTACCCGGGTAGGTGCATCAGACAACATCTCACTTGGAGAGTCCACTTTTATGGTAGAGATGAACGAGGCGGCAAACATCCTTAACAACCTGTCGGATAAGAGTCTGATTCTCTTTGATGAACTGGGTCGTGGCACCAGCACCTACGACGGTATCTCCATCGCTTGGGCAATTGTAGAATATATACACGAGAATCCCAAAGCACGCGCCAAGACACTCTTTGCCACGCACTACCATGAGTTGAACGAGATGCAAAAATCATTCAAACGAATCAAGAATTACAATGTGGCAGTAAAGGAGATCGACAACAAAGTGATCTTCCTGCGCAAATTGGTGCCGGGTGGGAGTGAACACAGCTTCGGCATCCATGTGGCAAAAATGGCTGGGATTCCACAGAGCATCACCAAACGGGCAGATGCTATCCTCGCACAGATGGAATCCTCCAATCGGAAGGAGATGATCAGGAAACCCATCCAAGATTTCGTGGAAAAACGAGAAGGATATCAGCTAAGTTTCTTCCAATTGGATGACCCGATTCTCAGTCAGGTACGTGATGAGATTATCAACCTCGATGTGAACAACCTCACTCCCATTGAGGCGCTCAATAAGTTGAACGAGATCAAGAAAATTGTCAAGGGAAAATAATCTTTCATACGATTATTTTATTTTTTCCTTGTCGGTGTATGGAACTCGCTTTTAATCATGTTCTTTAATTTAATAATTTGAATGCTCGTTTCCTATTGACAGGTCGGATAAGCCATCACGAAATAAATCAGAAAAAACAATCCCGATAGAAAATGTATGGTGAAAACAATTTGAAAGATTATTTGTTATCTCTCTATATAAACCAAAACGCATAATAATGTACAAAAGGATTGGTTTGATAATGAGGCATTCCTGACAAGTCGGGATCACTTAGTTCAATTTATTGGTGAAAAGTGCTCATTTAATCTGCAGAAATATTCTTCTTTATTCTAAACAAAAATCGCATGAAACTAAAAAAACTACTTTTCGCAACAATGCTAATGACAGCATTTGCAACTACATTAAGTGCACAACAGTACAACAGCTCCCTTGGGTTGAGATTGGGTTATGACAGTGGCGTGACACTGAAGCATTTTCTCGCCCCAGCATCGGCAAGTGAATTTATCCTGGCAGTATCACCCAACTACTTCCAATTGACCGGACTATATGAATACCATCAACCAATTCCCGGTGCACCCGGCTTAGATTGGTACATAGGTCTCGGTGCCCATATAGGTGGAATTTACAAAGAGAGGGATAAACATGAAAATGCTTTTTTGTTGGGCGCTGATTTAATTGGGGGTGTAGAGTATATCTTTCCCACCGTTCCTTTTAATGTCTCTCTGGACTGGAAACCCTCTTTTAATTTCAACAATGATTACAACGATTATTGGTTTAGCGGGTTTGCACTCAGTTTACGCTACACATTCAAATAAGCCTGATCATTTTCTCGTCATAGCGAGAAAAGATCTTGTTTTAATGAATGTTTCAGTTACACCGATCCAACTTACAAAAGTTGAACAAATGAGGTAAATATCCCTTGTGAGCCGCTCTCAACCGAGAGCGGTTTTTTTATTTTTTTACATTGAAAATATGTACTTTTGTAGTTATGCAAGAATCCGAAAAAAATAGTGACCTCCTCCTTTTAAGGCATCTGAACGAAGCACAACGGAGTGCTGTAGCGTTTTGCGACGGACCTTCCCTTGTGATAGCCGGTGCAGGATCGGGAAAGACGAGGGTGCTTACCTATAAGATCGCCTATCTTTTGGAACAGGGGCTTCCTCCCTATTACATCCTGGCGCTCACTTTCACCAATAAGGCAGCACGTGAGATGAAATCACGCATAGCCGATCTGGTGGGAGAGAAAAGAGCACGCTGGCTCTGGATGGGCACCTTCCACTCAATCTTCGCTCGTATTTTACGTAATGAAGCAGAAGCTATCGGATTTCAATCGAATTTCACTATTTTCGACTCTTCCGACTCATCGAATCTTATAAGACTGATCATCAAAGACATGCAGCTTGATGAGAAGTTCTATCGACCAGGATCGGTGCATGGAGCAATATCAAGAGCCAAGAACAGCCTGATCTCGCCTGCAATGTACGCTTCCAACACCGAAATCATACAATACGACCGAATGGTTAAGCGACCACAGCTTTTCGAAATATACCAGCGCTATCAAAGTCGGCTCCGCTCAGCCAACAGCATGGATTTCGACGATCTGTTGATGTACACCAACATCCTATTTCGCGATCACAAAGAGGTGTTGGAAAAATACAGGAACCAATTTCAATACATATTAGTAGACGAGTACCAGGACACCAATTTCGCCCAACACCTCATTGTAAAACAGTTGGCCGAAGTCCATCACCGTGTATGTGTAGTGGGCGACGATGCACAAAGCATTTACTCTTTCAGGGGTGCAAATATCGACAATATTCTGAAATTCAAATTACATTTCCCCACTGCCAAAACCTTTAAATTAGAGCAGAATTACCGTTCTACCCAGAATATAGTAAATGCTGCCAACAGCCTGATCAAAAAAAATAGTGAGCAGATATTTAAAAATGTATTTTCGGAGAACGAGGAGGGTGAAAAAATAGAAATCCGAAATGCCTTTTCCGATTTTGAGGAGGCATTGATCGTCTCCAACAAGATAGTTCGGATACGGATGGAGAGACATGTCGGTTATAGCGACTTCGCCATCCTCTATCGTACCAATTACCAATCACGTCTATTTGAAGAAGCGCTAAGAAAAAACAATATCCCCTACAGGATCTATGGGGGGCTGTCGTTTTACCAACGCAAGGAGATCAAAGATATCATCAGCTACTTCCGCTTGATTGTCAACCCAAATGATGAGGAGGCCTTCCGTCGTATCATCAATTATCCTGCCAGAGGTATTGGTGCCGTGACGGTATCCAAAATCACTTCAACTGCACAACTCCATCATGTAAGCCTCTGGGAAATAATTACCAATCCCTTAGAATATAATCTGGATGTACATATGGGGATAAAAAAGAGGTTGGAAGGTTTTTATTCCCTCATACAAGATTTTATCGATAAAAAAGAGACGATGAATGCTTTCGAGCTAGCACAGGCGGTGATCCAAATGAGCGGTATCGCCAATGAGTCTTATGACGATATGACACCAGAAGGGATGAGTCGTACACAGAATATAGA
>JAAYFR010000359.1 GCA_012728155.1 Bacteroidales bacterium
ATCGCCCCGATATATAACTAATTTATGTATTAATATGTATATTATTGTAAATAATATATTCACCCATAAAAAGAACCGGTTTTCTCCGTCCACCCTTCATTTTTCAGCATTTTGAAAAAACGGGCTTTTCGGAGCGGACTCGTAAATTAAATACAAATAGAGAAAGATGAAAAAAGTTCTGACACTACTCTTGGTCGCAACAACGACCTTATCTATATTTGCAAACGATGACAAGTCTGACAAAGAGAGAACACCACAAGATACACTAAAATCATATTACCTTGACGAATTTGTGATAACCACATCGGTGAAGGAGACGAATCAAATAAAAGATATGCCGACAGCAGTGTCGGTGATTTCGCCCAAGCAGCTTGTCAACAGCAGGATTGAGTCGCTACCCGATTTGAGCAGTATGATCCCAAACTTTTTTATGCCGACTTACGGGTCGAGAGTGTCTACACCAATATATATACGTGGAATGGGTGCGCGATATGGTGCACAAACGGTGAGCCTGTATGTGGATAATGTGCCCAGTTTCAATCCTTCGGCATTCGATTTTGAGTTTCAGGATATTCAGCGGGTGGAGGTTTTGCGCGGTGCACAAGGCACACTATACGGACGTAATGCCATTGGAGGAATTGTAAACCTATACCCTCTTTCGCCTCTTAGCTTTCAAGGCACATCAATGATGCTCAACGGTGGTAACTATGGTCAGTTTGGCGCAAGCGCATCAAACTACAGCAAGCTCAACGATCACTTTGGACTGGCTGCGGGAGGTTACTACAAACGCAACAACGGATATTTCCGAAACAGCTTTACCAACAAACGAATTGACGACATTGAGAATGTAGGGGGAAAGATAAAGATGGAATGGGAAATTACTCCCAGATTTAAGGCTATCTATTCGTTAAACTACGATCACTTTGTGCAGGATGGGTTTCCATATATGCACGAAGACAGCACTACAGCAACTACCAACGACCCATCGTCGTATCATCGCGACTTGCTGGTGAATGGGCTTACGCTCAACTATAAGGGTAATGGTTACAGCCTGAACTCCACTACGGGATATCAGTATCTGAATGATAAGATGGAGATGGATCAGGACTATACGGAGCTGTCGGTTTTTTCACTCACTCAACGTCAAAAACAACACTCAGCAAGTCAGGAATTTACAATCAAATCAGAAAACAATAGCAACTATAAATGGGTGTATGGCTTGTTTGGATTTATTGATCACAGAAAGATTGATACACCTGTAGTCCTAAAAGAGGATGCCATTGCCTCATTGCAGAAACAGCTTGATAAAATTGCATCTGTCACCGAAGGCACTAATGTTACATTAAATATGCAGTATGTGAACGACAAGATAGACCTTCCGGGCGTTTATACCAAGCCGGTAAGAGGATTTGCATTTTTCCATCAGTCAACAGTTGACAAGCTGTTTGGACTTGACAGGTTGTCGGGTACTGCCGGAATCAGATTTGACTATGAGCATACGGGGCTTGACTTCTTTACCGAAAGCATCGGAGGAGATCTTGACATCAATGTTGTGCCTCCATTTGGCAATCCTATTCATTTATCAATACAAGGCGATACAACCCTGACTGACAAGTATAGCAAAGACTTTTGGGAGGTGCTCCCCAAGCTTGCACTTAAATATGAACTCTCGCCGCGCTCTCTTATTTATCTCTCTGCATCAAAAGGATATAAATCGGGGGGATATAACGAACAGTCGTTTTCTAAAATAATGCAGACAGCGCTTCAAGAGTCATTGATGAGAAATTTGAAGAACGTATATCCCGCAGCTCCTCTGCCGAAAACCGAAGATGACAGCTTGACACTTGAAGAGCAGTTGTCTTACGACTCCGAAACTAGCTGGACTTACGAGTTGGGCGGAAGATACGAGATCTTTGACAAGAGGCTCTCTATCAACTATATTTTCTTCTATGCTAACGTAAACAATATCCAGATTATAAAACTGACCGACCAGGGACAATGGGGGCGTACGGTGACCAATGCAGGTAAATCGACAAGCAAGGGTGCTGAACTGAGCGTGAGATACAATCCTACAAACAACTTCACTCTGTTCACTGAATATGGATATGCGCGTGCTAAATTTAAAAACTATCAAACAACCGAAAAGGTTGACGGCAAACTGAAACCTCTGGACTATTCAGGAAACTATATTCCATTTGCACCACAGCATACTTTGAGCGTCGGTGTAAGCTATATGTATAACTTTGGCCAGCATTCGTTTATAGACCACCTGGTTGCTAATGCACAATATACGGGTGCAGGAAAGATTTACTGGAATGAGGAGAACTCAGCTCACCAGTCATTCTATGGATTGACCAATGCAAGCCTGGCGCTGCACAAAGGTTCGGTATCGCTTGAGTTTTGGGGAAAGAATATTTTCGATACGAACTACAACACATTCTATTTTAAAGCTGCAGATATGGAAGGATATGAGAACGCTTATGTGCAACGCGGAATCCCTCCACGATACGGAGCTACTTTGAGATATACTATAAACAGATAGAAATTTGATCTCTACAACATATCCCGCTTGTTATGGGCATATTGGATAGTAAACACCATACGTGCGTTACAGAATAATAGGTCCTGAAAGGGTCTAAACTGGGTTAATACGCACTTTTTTCAGTTTTTACAGCTTTTTTCAGTTCGGATTATTTGCATTTGATGCTTTTTTCAGCTTTCTTTTTCTTTTCCAGTATCTCACTACCCAAAATATTATTCCGCCCAGCAGAATGATTGACCAGATATTAACCAAAAAGAGGAAGATTTCAACAATAGCGAACCAACCATCTTCTAAGGCATCTAACAGTCTGGTACCAAAGGGAGTTTTATAAAGCTTAATCTCCTCTTCCCGTGCAATAGTCTCATACTTTATTTTCTGATTTTGATATAGTTGCAATTCTATGGTGCTGAAATTTATTTTGTCGAGAATTCGCATATTTTCTAATTTGGCAGCATCTGCTTGTGCTTGTTTGCTGAGCAGGTTACTCTCTGCGCTACTCACGTCACCCAACTTTGAATCTTTGCCGTCAATGGCGGATTTCATTCTGTTGTCGAAGTTTTTCAGGCGGTTCTGCTCCAATCTTTTTGAAAGCAAATCAAGGGTAACATCCTTTGCCTCAATTACTCTGTAATCCATAAATGCAACAAACTGCGCTATTTCTGTTAAGGTCGTATCGAGTTTTGTATTGGGTACACGCAGTGTCAGCTTATTGGATATGGTGTAATAGCTTGTCACAAGAATGGAGTCTTTTTTTATCCTGGTTCGTTTTGTATTGTCGATGCGGCTTGACAAATTGCTGTTTTCCACAAAACCACCTTGCCTTACAGCAATATTTTCAATGCTGTAAGTGCTCTTTATCACATCACCAACTTTGAATTTAATATGGGCAGTACGAATCATGCTGCGGGTAGTATCGGCAGGGTTTTCCAAAGCTGCCGAAGAGGAGATATAGCTCTCTGCCGGGTACTCCGATGCATCTGCATCCGGAGCTTCTTCATATTCTTCATAAACCTCCTCGTTGCTTATCTCCCTTGCAATTTCCTCCATGGGAGATCTCATTTCATAATGTTTATCAGAGTGTGAGCAGGAGCCTATCAAAAATAGGCTCAATAGAATTATTACAAATTTTATCTTATTCATATTGACCAATTTTTTGTTCTAAGGGAACGTTTGTTTAATACACTTCGCTGTACAAACACTTTATTATTTTTAGGTGCTGCATGGCGTCTAAAACGACTGTCCATCTCCATTGTCCGATTCTCCTTGTGATATCAGGAAATCGGGATGGTCGATGCTATATCCGTTGCATTCGATTGTGGGTATATCATCCTCAATTTTGTAGCCGTTTGAGTTACATTTAAAATTAAATTTCACGAACCCAACACTACTTATTATTTCGAGTTGAAGTACAGAAAGAAATAGGCCGCACCAACAATTTTTTTATCCTTATGGTTTGCTTTTCCGATTCGATTTCCTGATTTATTTCGTACGGTACCATCAGATTCTACTTTGCCGATTTTGTTTCCTGAGCTGTCACGTACCGTTCCGTCTGACTCAATTTTACCCAATCGACTGCCACTCTTGCCCCGAACAGTACCGTCTGATTCTATTTTTCCTATCTGGTTTCCGCTTTTATCCCGGGCTGTTCCGCTCGATTCAATTTTACCGATGCTATTGCCTGAGGAGTTGCGTACGGTGCCGTTAGATTCAATTTTTCCAAGGTAGCTCCCGTTGCCATCCCTGAAATCCTGCGATAGTGCCGAATGCGGCGTAAATAATAATAAGCAGCCAAAGATAAAGATAAATTTTACGATTTTCATAAGTTTAATTTTTAATTATTTATACTAAAGATACAAAGAACAGCCTCCCGATATATCCCCTACACAATTTAAAAATGTTATTGCCATAATGATTGGTTTTGTTTTCATCATTTCATCATTTTATCCGCATCATCCTCTCGTACCGCAGGTGCATGTTCCGGTAGCCGTCCTTAGGTTTGGAGGTTTCGTTGCCCTCTTCGTCTTTCTTCGTCGTATAGCGGAGATAGGTCCGCGCGGCGGCGGGATTGGCCCGCAAGAGTGCTTCCATGGCCAGCATACGGTTGTTGCGGCGGTTCTGCGTTGCCCCGGCACCCGATATCTCTTTTATCCCTGCCAACGTTTCGGACGACCATCCACCGTACATGCCTCTCTCGTATTTTATCCTATTGATATCGCCCCTGAGGAGGTCCCGGTGGTAAGCGTGTTCAATCTTATCGATGCGAACGGCTATCTCGTCGAAATCGATATCATAACTCGCTAATTGCCGTTGCAGGTCGAGTTCTGTAATCCGGGAGCGGGCTTGTTGCTTCACCTCTTCGGGCAGCTTGTCGTCCTCGTTCATTTTACTGATGATGGCTTTCGCCGTTTCCATGTCGTTATCGGCCAATGCCGATGCAATTTCGTTGAAATAGCCATTTACCCTTTTCTTATCGCGCCCTGATACGCCAATAATTATCACAAGGATGCAGGCGATGGCGACTAACCGGATGAGCGTGTCGCGCAGGGTTGTCGTGTCGCGTCTTTTGGCGGTCTCCACGATGGCGTTGAACAGACCTCGGGCAAGGGTTTCGGTCTCTGCTTTGCCCCGGTATTTCTCCCTGATGAGCCGGGTGCGCTCTTCATAAACGGCCTGTTTCTTTGCCAAGCTTTGCTTCTGCTTCTCCCGGACACCGATGCGGGCAAGCCAGGCAATGCCGAGGGTTGCTATGTCGAGCAACAGTAATAGCATTCGTTTTCCTGCCGGATAGGGATGGCAGAGTGTGCCGGGCACTTCTTCCGCCATCCGACGCAACTCGTCCATGCTCTCGTCGTAGGAGTTGACCACCTTGGAGGTGGTGATGATGCTTCCGC
>JAAYFR010000360.1 GCA_012728155.1 Bacteroidales bacterium
CTATTAGACAGTATCCGCAGTACCAACGTAATTGTTGGAGAGGCTGGCGGTATCACCCAACATATCGGAGCCTATAATGTGCAATTGCCGGATGGCCGTAAGATTACCTTCCTCGACACTCCCGGCCACGAAGCCTTTACCGCTATGCGTGCGCGTGGAGCGAAAGTAACCGACGTGGTAATCATCATCGTGGCTGCAGATGACAACGTGATGCCTCAAACGGTGGAGGCCATTAACCATGCAGGTGCGGCTGGTGTACCTATCGTATTTGCCATCAACAAAATCGATAAACAGGGGGCTAATCCGGAAAAGATAAAAGAAAGATTGGCGGAGATGAATTACCTGGTAGAAGATTGGGGCGGAAAATACCAATCGCAGGATATTTCGGCCAAGGGTGGTATCGGCATCAATGAACTGTTAGAAAAAGTATTGCTGGAAGCCGATCTATTGGAGTTGAAAGCCAATCCGGATCGTCGAGCCACAGGTTCTATCATTGAATCGTCACTCGACAAGGGAAGAGGCTATATGGCTACTATGTTGGTACATAACGGTACTCTTAAACAGGGGGATATCGTACTGGCAGGCTCCTTTTTTGGACGTGTAAAGGCGATGTTCAACGAACGTAATCAGCGTATTGAAGAGGCAGGACCATCGGAACCGGTACTGATTCTTGGATTAAATGGAGCGCCACAAGCGGGAGATGCTTTCAATGTGATGGAGACTGAACAGGAAGCACGATCAATTGCTACCCGACGGGAGCAATTACAACGTGAACAATCGTTACGCACACAAAAAATGCTCACACTCGACGATATCGGTCGACGCATTGCAATTGGTAGCTTCCAGCAATTGAATATCATTGTGAAGGGAGACGTGGACGGATCGGTAGAGGCACTCTCCGACTCATTAATACGCCTCTCCACTGAAGAGATCCAGGTCAATGTGATCCACAAGGCAGCAGGGCAAATTTCTGAATCGGATGTCAGCCTGGCTGCTGTTTCGGACGCTATTATCATTGGGTTTCAGGTGCGTCCCTCCCTTGGAGCACGTAAAGATGCAGAAAATGAGGGTGTAGATATTCGCCTCTACTCCATTATCTACGATGCAATTGAAGAGGTGAAAGCAGCCATGGAAGGTATGCTCTCTCCCGATATCAAAGAGGAAATCATCGGAAACGTTGAAGTGCTTGAGGTATTTAAAATATCAAAAGTAGGTACTGTGGCAGGCTGTATGGTGCGTGACGGAAGAATAAAACGTTCCAACCAAATCCGTCTTATACGCGATGGCATTGTCATCTATACAGGAGAACTGGAATCGTTGAAACGGTTCAAAGAGGATGCAAAAGAAGTTACTTCAGGTTATGAGTGTGGCGTCACCATACGAAATTTCAATGATATCAAAGTGGGCGATATCGTAGAAGCTTATGAAGAGACTGAAATAAAAAAGAGATTATAAAAACTCCCCCGTCATGAATGAACTATCAAACAAAAAGAAAATTCAGGGGATTTATTTATGGTAACCAGTTGACATTGTAATTTTAACTCCTACCCTGAGAGCGGTCGCATCTGTTCTTTAC
>JAAYFR010000361.1 GCA_012728155.1 Bacteroidales bacterium
ATATTGGTCATGGTGATTTTACATTTTTTGCGGAACGGCATCACCCAGTAACAGTTGAACGCACTCCCGGGATTGACAGTTACCGGCAGTGAGTTCAAGGGCGCATATTCGTTCCACCCCATACCAAAAAAGTGACCTATAGGTGCTTCCACCGACGGCTCCGTCTCATCGTCCCAATAGATACGGATAATGGAAAAGCGCCAGTTGCCGGTCGGCGTCATCCAGATATGCTGGATCGCACCCGACCCCTCAATTTCTGCCATCGTGAAAGTCTCCCCCGGATTGATCGTCACAAACGGGTTCACCTTCCAGCCCTGCCCCAAATCGCGTGCAGCATGGGTGGCATTGGCGGTATTGCGGGGTGCGTCGGTGTCGGGAATAGCCATCCCTCCCTTTCCTTTCTCGCCGGTAAAATTTTCCGGACTGATTGAACGTGTCTCCGCATTGGATAACCGATAGAGATTACCCATATTCATATCCAAACCGTTGAAATCACGATTCTGTGACAAGGTCGTGGATAACCATGTAATACAAAAAAATAGGATGAAAGTTGTTCTTAAATGCATGATAGATAAATTTAAATAAAATGATTGATATTTTTATAGATGAATCTCTTTTCCAAAGATATTATATTTTTCGATATCAATTGAACCAAATAAGAGTGCCAATCGAGGTTTTCCATTTTTTAATGAAATTGTACCAAACCCCGTTCCGGTAGAGATAAAACTGGTGAAATCCCCTATCTTTGAATCAATATACAATATCTTGTCCACAGCATCATACCTTACACCGGTGAGTGCCTGTAACATTGCATAACTCGCCATTGCCCGGGCGTACCAGTGACCGCATTCATACTCGTTAAAAGGATTTCTTACCGAACCGTCATACCTGTCCCGACACACACGCACTATCTCCAGCCCTTTTTCTACCTCCCCTTTCAGCATCAGATGGCTTGCCACCTGATACTCAATGCCGGTCCACACCTCATTGCTATAGACGAACGGCAGGGAGAGTGCTCCCCCTTTCGGCCATGAACAGAGCAACAATCCTCCATCATTCCCGCACGCATAGGTCGACCGTTGCGGATTGTAATGGTCCATCAATGTGCTCTTCAAGTTATATCTATGGACAGCTTTCAGGTGACTGGCAACCATGCCGTTATCTACAACTTCCGGAACGCCGCAAACAGAAGCCATCCACATCCCCAAAATCCCATCCGAAAGGCAGCCGGTACCATACTGATATTTGGGTCCCTCTTTTTTCAATAGCCCAATCGCCTCCTCCGAATAGCTCCCTCCAAAAGATTGGATCTCGACGGGATTAGGGGCTTCCAACCCTTCCCATTGGATCTTCTGGATGAAATATTCACCGTCGAACAGACTTTGCTCCATATACTCCTTCCCTTTGGTCAACAAAGAGCGGTAATCGCCATAAGGCTCCCCAAGGGTTTTGCTCATCTCAATAAAAGCGGTCAGCGCACCCAAATAAAAGCTGGTACACATCCCATCCGCTCCCCAAAACTCAATATCATAGGTATTGTGATGTGGCTCTTCGAGATATCCTTTCCGCTTGGGATCCCATGTGCGGATACAATAATCGATACTCTTCTTCACATAAGGGTAGAGTGATTTC